>CBDVAV010000171.1:0-8294 GCA_965372055.1 uncultured bacterium
GATCATAGTTTACATTTTTTAATTTGTTTAAATATTTTTTACTCTTACTTAACGTTGCCGCTAAATTGGAAAATGTGAGCATTAACTCTTCTTTATTATAAGGAGATGTCCATCAGGATCATGTGTACCAATCCCAGATCCATCTCTAAGTAGTCGATACAGTGCCCGCCTGATAAGACCAAATGCAAGGTCGTCGGAGTTTTCCTTTCTTCGCTGATAAGCAGTTGCAATAGCCTCCTTCTGCATATCTTTCGGTAATTTTTTGAAGGATTTACGAATCATGGATAGTCGTTGCCTTAATGCATCGGAAGACAATTTCAATGCTGAGCAAATCTCTTGGCGGTTAAATCCTGATAAAATCAGTGTCATTACTTTCCGAGTGGAGGGGGTCAATTTATTAAGTAATTGCGCATTCACTTCAACTTGCAAAACGGAATCTAGGTTCAAAATCGAGTGCGATTTCACTTTATTTGCCATGATTTGTTCTCGATTCCTGCGCCTGAATTCAGATCGTGCCATCATAGTTGCTTGATTTTTCAGCACACCTGTAAACCATTTTCTGTTATTTTCGATATTAAAATCAAGTCTTTCTTGCTTTATTGCAATTAATAGACATTCCTGCAATAGATCTTTCGCATCATTTTGACTTCTCGAGAACTTGCGAGCAATGGAAAGCCAGCTATTATAAATTTCTAGGTTCATATGTGTTTAACACACAACAGTATTATCAAAATAAGAATATCTCAAAGCTAATGCTATCCACATAGACTATCTGCACCCAAAAGTATTAAATTCGCAATTTTGAAGTAAATGCTATTACAAATCCCAATCAAACATTTCTCACTAAAGTGAGGGTTGAAAAAGAAAGAATTTAGAAATAACGAATTAACAAATATTCAAATACAGTGTATATGTTTTGCAGAATCACCCAAAAGAAAAGCATTAGCCCAAAAAGGAATAACCAATATGTTAAAATTCTCCAAATAGGCCAGGCCCTTTCCGCTGCTTCATATGTAATTTCAAATGCAGCTTTCAAATCGAATTCATCCACCTTATTATATTCTGATTATAGGTACACCGTGGAGTGCCCATATTGTGGTAAGAGATTTAAACGTAAAAAAAGGAATACAAAGCTCAATGCACATAAAGACCAGTATGGTAACAAATGTTATGGTCGTAGAGGACAGATGGTCTAATGACTCTAACAAACAAATTCAGCCGATGCGCTTAGTTTGTAAGGCGTCGTATAAGAGTCGCTGTTTTTCTTTAAATTCCTAAATAAATATTTAATGTTTTTGGGATTCTCTCCAACCCTTCTAATTGCATATGGCCACCAATCTTCTCCATAGGGTAAATACAGTCTAAGCTTGTATCCTTGTTTAACCAATTCATTTTGATAATCTACCCTAACTCCATAAAGCATTTCAAATTCATACTCTTTTTTCCCCCAACTATTTTCTTCTGCATATAAATTAATCTTGTTTATTATATTATCATCATGCGTTGCAAAAATCGGATAGAATCCTTTTTTTTTAGAATCAGATGATAACATCAGCTTTGATAATTTATAAAATGCCTCATCAATATCTTTTTTTGAAGTTAAAGCAATATCCTTTTCTTCTCCAAAGGCACCTTTTACTAATCTTACAATTCCACCCCGATTAATAATGTATTTTAAATCTTGTTCAGTACGATAAAGATATGCTTGTAATGTTAATGCAACAGGCAATTCCATTTCAACTAATGTATTGTAGTAAGTAATAGTATCCTCACTTATTGAGGCATCCTCCATATCAATCATTAAAAAGCAATATTTTGATTTTCTTAATTTCTGAGTTGCTTTTATCTTTATCATTGATGCAATTTTCTGAAGGTTAGAAGAACAAATAGTCTTATCTATCTGGTGTCCAATTTGCGTGGGATCAACTGAAATATGAATATCTAATTCATTTTTTGATAATAACTCTGCCATCTCAATTAATGAATCTACTGTTTTATGCACTATTCCCAAATTGGTTACATACTCACCTAAATAAAAAAGTGATGAATAAATATTTTTATTCATTAGGCCATGGCATTTTTTCAATGCTTCTTCTTCAGTTTTCCCACCTATAAATCTATTTGCTAATTCACTAAATTTAATTCTTGTTTGAAAATAGTCCTTAAGAATTTCACTCCTTGCTAAACATATCATTAACTTTTGCCACATAATGTATTCGATTGAATATCCCGTTTTGATTCCAACTTCATTTTTTCATTTACTCTTAATTTCCTAAATTACTGGAAGAGATAATGAAAGTCAAGACGGAACTTTTTTATTCACTACACACTAAATAGTAACTTATGAGAGAATATGAATTATTGGATCAATGCGCTGTCATCTCCACCTTGAAATTGTTTTCAGCCAAATGGAAACCTTGTATTCTTAGTCAATTAATGGTCAAAGAGCGGCGTTATTCAAAGCTATTTAGACTTATTCCCAATATTAGTAAAAAGATGCTGACTGAACATCTAAGAGATTTGAAAAATGATGGTCTTATTCGCCGCGAAATATTCCCCTCAATCCCACCACAAGTAACCTATTATATAACTCTAAAAGGAAAAAGTCTCGAGATTATATTCAAGACTTTATCAGATTGGGGAATTAAGAATTTTAATAATGTGGGTTCCATGGAGGAGATGATTGCCAAAACAAATCAATTATAATTAGGTCAACTGCTGGTAGATTGTATGACGCCATGCAACCTAAGGCAAAATATACTTTCTCGTACCCTGGTTACTATATTGTGCCGTCTTGATTTACTTACCTAGTAATCTTAGTTTTATGTCGCAACTAATAAAAACTATGATTGAAAAGTCGGCACTAATCGGCATTCAGGGAGGCCTGGGGAGTTATAATGATACGGCCATCCGGTTGTATTTGAAAAAAGATTACAATCAAGAGAGAATTATCTTTCTTGATTCGACCCCGAATGTGTTTAAAGCGCTCAATGATGGGGAAATACGTTACGGACAATTTGCCGTTTATAACAACCGATCAGGCCTTTATATGGAAAGCCTTAATTACATAGCTCAGAATGTGTTTACTGTTGTGGAAAATTATAGGATACCGGTGAATCATGCTTTGATGATTCACACTGATCAAACACTTGACAAAATTACACGAATTGTCACCCATAAAGAAGTAGTAAAACAATGCAAAAAGTCCATACAAGAGAGGTATCGGCATTTGGAGCTGGAATATACAATTGGGAAATTGATTGATCCTTCGGATATCGCTTTCAAGATTGCCACGGAATCTCTCGATAATGTAGCCGTGATAGGAAATCCCACATTGGCGGAAATTTATCACCTACAAGTGGCTGACAGAAATCTTTCTGATGATCCTGACAGTCAATCGACTTTCTTGTTAATTGAAAAGAGATAATAATGTAAAAAATATAATCTAAAATTGCAATTAGGTATAATATTTATGAAATCGATTAATTTTTTGTGTATTCTTTCTTTTTTCTTGGTCATTTTTATTTCAAAAAATAGTTATGGTCAGGAAATTCCACAAAATAGAATTGATTCCATTTTTAGTCAATTCTCTGACAAGACTCCAGGGATTTCTATTTCTTTGGTAGATAAAAACAAAAGTGTTTTAAGAAGATCTTTTGGAAATGCACAGTTAGAATATGACGTTCCTGTAAATTCTAAGACTGTATTTCACATCGCATCAGATTCTAAACGATTTACTGCATTAGCGATATTGATGTTAGAAGCACAAGGCAAATTAAATTTATCTGATAATATTCGTGATTATTTAACAGAGTTTCCAGGTTTTGAATATAAAATTACTATTGAATATTTATTACAACATACAAGTGGTTTAAGAGATCAGTGGCAATTATTAGGTATGGCTGGATGGCGAATGGAAGATATTGTTACTCAAGAGCAAATATTGAAAGTATTATACAAGCAAAAAGAATTAAACTTTTCACCCAAAAGCGAGTTTGTATATTGTAATTCAGGTTACACTTTACTTGCAGAAATAGTGAAAATCGTTTCTGGTCAATCTTTTGAAGATTTCACCAAAGAAAATATTTTTGAACCTTTAGAAATGTTTAATACTCATTTTCATACTAATCATAACCATATTGTTAAAAATCGTGCATATTCTTATAGTAAAGTAAATGATTCAACATTTCAAAAAGATATTCTAAACTTTGCCAATGCTGGTGCTACTGGTTTATTTACAACCGTAGAAGATTTAGAAAAATGGTTGATAAATGTTATGAGCGAAAACCCTAAAGTTGGGTCTCCCGATATATTTAAAAAAATGCAAAAACAACTTGTTTTAAATAGTGGAGAAGAAATGATTTATGGCATGGGTGAAATGGTTTTTAATATTGGTGGAAGAAAGTTAATTGGTCATGGAGGAAATGATGCAGGTTTCAATTCGTTTGTTGGGTACTATCCAGAATATAATGTTGGTATCATTGCATTATGTAATTGGCGGGAAGTAGCTTCTGGAAATTTAGTAATAGAGTTAGTTTCAGAATATTTAAAGGATAAAACCTTATCTAAAAAAAATGATACTCCAAAAAGAATAGAAAAAATAAAAAGAAAATTTATAAAACCAAGTAAACATCAGTTAGAACAGCAAGTGGGTATTTATGAAACACCTTGGGGGAATGTTTATGTAAAAGATATGAATGGTGAATTATATTTTAAAAATGTTGGTGATGATTCAAAATTCATGCTATTTAATGCTGAAAAAAGAGAGAGCTATTATAACAAGGAAGAAAAATTGGTATTGGTTTTCTTGGAAGAGAGAAAAGGTGTTTTTAATAAATTAAAAGTTACTGGACCAAATAATACAAATTTTTCTGCTCGAAGAATTTATCTGTCAAATTACTCTAAGGAAGATTTAATAGAGTTTACAGGCATCTTTACTAGTAAAGAACTTAATACTACTTACAAAATAATACTTCAAGGAGATTCATTGATAGCAAAACATTCAAGACATAGCGACATACCTCTTGCTAATAAAAGTAAGGATCGATTTACTGGAAATAAATGGTTCTTCGATATATTAGAATTTACTAGAAATGAGGAGAACGAAATTAATGGAGTTCTTATTTCTGGTGGTCGTGGTAGAGCAAAAAATGTTCGTTTTAATAAAGCTACAAGTCTATGAGCAAATACAAAGTTTTAGTATTAAATATATTTTTCATATCCAACCTTTTTGCAGCTAATGATATACAAACATATTGTATTGAATTTGATAATTCTTCTTTGATTATTAAATCTAAAGTTAGAGCAAAAATTACAATGTTAAGCGACACTTTAAATGTTAGAGAATATGGTGCTTGGCATGAAGACGAAGGTTGTTTTTGTCTTTCATGTCATGTCCATTATAATCTTTACTATTCATCGTGAAAGTGTCATGTAATTCTTAATTATATTTCAGTAACAGAATATTCATTTCTTCCCATTCTTTTCAGGAATTTCAGGTGAGATTTAACAGCATCTCCCAAAGTGATAAATTCATGGTAGGGTATTTCAAAATCCATCGTTGTTCTTTTGACAATGTGGGAAAGTTGCCGGTGATGTACATGACACACTCTTTGAAAAAGGTGATGTTCGATATGAAAGTTCAATCCTCCAAAGAAAAAGCCAACTATTGGATTACCCCTGGCAAAATCGGCCGTAGTACGTAACTGATGAACCGCCCATGAATTTTCTATATCACCATTCTTATTTGGCAGCGGGAATTCCACTCCTTCCACGAGGTGGGCCATTTGAATAATTATGGCCAGTAAAAAGCCTTCGATGAAATGCATTAATAAAAATCCCAACAATATGTGCCACCAGGCAAAGTCAATGAAGACCAGTGGTAATACCAGAAAAAGGCCGTAATAGAAAGCTTTGGAGAAAAACAAATTAAAATACTGGTAGGTTGGAGGTTTCTTTGTTTTAAAGCTGCCAATTTGCCTTTGAAAGAATCTCTCATAATCCTTAATAAACACCCAGGAAAGAGAAGTCAGGCAATATAAAAACAATGTATACCAATGTTGGTACCTGTGTATCTTTCGTAATTTCTGATGTGGTGACATGCGAATCAATGGACTTATATTAATATCTTCATCAAAATCTTGAATATTAGTGTAAGAATGATGTATCTGGTTGTGCCTTATATTCCATACATAAGCGTTGGCACCCGCCACATTAAATAAGTATCCCAATACAATGTTTACTTTTGGGTTACTGGAAATAGCGCCGTGAAGGGCATCGTGGCAGATATTTACTCCCACAAAAGCAGTTAGCATTCCAAGAAGTATCCATAATGGATAAAAAACGGGAAGATTGGAATTTCCAAGAAGTATAAATAAATAAGTGCCAACTAAACCGGCAAGGAAAAAAACAATTTTGAAAATCATAAAGGAATTAGCATAAGGAGTAATTCCATTTTGCTTAAAATAATTATTTACCCTCTCTTTTAATGTAGGGTAAAAATCAGACTGACCTACATTTTCAAAATTTATTTTAACTTCCATTGCCATATCTTATTTGAAAATTATTGTTTGATTCTTAGGGTGTTGAATCTACAATATAGATAAATAGACCTAATTATCATAAGTTATTTTTTTATCAGTTGACCGTGCACTGCACAACACCACACGATTTCACAATTCCAAGTCCCAATATTGGGACAATCTTTTATTACTGCTGATCAAGGCCGAGTCCAATTTCATTTTACAATTAATCTAATAAGTGTCATTTTGAGGTACTGAATGGAGAAGCTCCTTCAAGAGATAAATTCAGAATTGAAAAGGAAGATGCAAGGAAAGAAAGGTTAATACAGAACATGAAAGTAGAGTGCTGTGAAAAGATATAGATCACCAACCAGAGAGGTTATGATGTAATGAGTGATGACAAAGTTTACTTGTTAATACAAATATCGATCAAAAAATAATTGAGATAGACCTCATTAAAAAGGTTCTGAAACGTTCTTTGACATAAAACGGAATTTGGTGACTTGAATCATAAAATTATCTTGCGTTGTGCAAGGGAAGACTGCGACAGCGGGTGGAGGAACTATATTAATAGGAACTATGTTAATTGTTTAAATTAGAAAATGCTGAAACAATTGCAATAACTAAATTTCGTTTAAATATCAATACTATGAATGCAAAGAAATTTATTGTCCCATTTATGCTAATTGTATTATTCATTACAACTGCGTGCGATGATGATGAAGCTGTTTCTAAATCTGTATTTCTCACTGCTTCACCCTGGATAAATGGATTTGTAGAAGAATTTACAGGAGCAGAAGGGCAAAATGAGGCTGTAATTTTATTCCAAGGTATGGGCCTGACATTTAATACTGATGGTACTTACACCATTAATACAAATCTGGGAACTACTGAATCAGGTACCTGGGAGTTTGATGCTGCTGAAACGGTAATAACTTTCGACAAAAATTCCCCCGATCCACTAACCGTGAATTTAGTCTTGTTGACAGAAGCAAATTTAACTATTAAGTGGACTGAAACGATATTAACACAATCTGGTTCATCTACTGGGGAGTTAACCCTCACCTTTATACACTAATTTACATTAGTTTCCGGTTGGAAGTAGGCTGAAATGTATTAGCCCCCAAAAGGCTGGACTAAAATTCCCTGCACAACACCACATGATTTCATAATTCCAAGTACGAAATTTGGTACCACCTCTCCCTATTGCAAAATTAAGGCCAATTTAAACCTCATTCTATGACTATTCTAATATCACCACCTGTTTAATTTCTGGTAGTTAACCGATTGCAAATATTCAATAGAAAATCCGTATTTTCACTCCTTAGTTTGACAAACTGAATCCACAATGCCGTCTATAGTCCATGGCTACGAATACGACATCTTCATCAGTTATCGACAAAAAGATAACAAGTAAATAACTAAATCAACCATGCTATGAAATTTCACATGCTCTCCTCGATATTTTTTAGAATAAGCTATCTGATCCTGATAAGCATTTTCATTTTATCTTGTAATAATGATGATGCACCAACACCTAAATTTGCTCTCCAATTTGATGGAGTGGATGGCCACGTGATTTTTAAAAATAGCGAGGGTTTAAACCCGACTAATGCCATTACAGTTTCGATGTGGTTATTCTTATCTAAAAGTATTGATTGTGATGAAAATGACAACTGGAGAGGTCTACTTTTTAAGGGAGTACCAGGGGATCCCAATCCTGGATATAATATTGTTATTAATGAAGATGCCGCATTAAGCTGGACAGTTAGC
>CBDVAV010000172.1:0-8293 GCA_965372055.1 uncultured bacterium
ATTTAGGTTCTGTGATATCCAAGGAGGCAAAGGAACGCATCGAAAAGTATATAAATGAAGCTGAACAGCAAGGTGCGAAAGTCCTTGTTGACGGAAGGAATACAATAGTTGATGGATTTGAGGGTGGATATTATGTTGGGGCAACTATTATTGATAATGTCAAAGCTGATATGTCAATCGCTAAAGAAGAAGTTTTTGGCCCGGTACTGGCAATTATCAGGGCTGGATCACTTGATGAAGCCATGGAAATAGAGAATAGTTCCAATTACGGAAATGCATCAGCTATATTTACCCAGAGTGGAGGGCTTGCCAGGTACGCCGTAGAAAAATCAAGCGCCGGTATGATTGGGGTAAATATTGGCGTTCCTGTTCCGCGGGAACCTTTTTCTTTTGGAGGATGGAATGAATCAAAATTTGGGGTGGGTGATATAACCGGAAAGAGTTCAGTAGAATTTTGGACACAAATAAAAAAGACCACCATTAAATGGAATCCCGAAGCAAGAACAAATTGGATGAGTTAAATAATTTTAGAATTATATTAAATGGAAACTGTAGAGACAATATCACCGGAAATTCTTAAGAACAACTTAAATCATACTTTGTTCTCATGGTCCAAACAATCCGGGCTTAATCCCATTAATGTTAAATCCTCCAAAGGGGTATACCTATATGATCAGGAAGGAAAAAGTTACATCGATTTTTCTTCACAATTGATGAACGTGAATATTGGTCATGGAGATCCCAGGGTCAAAGAGGCAGTAATGCAACAAATGGATGAAGTGAATTATGTATTTCCAGGTGCCATCACAAAAATACGGGGTGAAGTAGGCCGTAAATTAGCTGAAATTTCTCCATCAGGACTAAATAAGACATTCTTTACACTAGGAGGTGCTGATGCCATTGACAATGCGGTTAAACTGGCACGTGCATACACAGGCAGGCATAAAATAATCACCCTGTACCGTTCATTCCATGGATCAACTTATGGTGCAATATCTGCCGGGGGAGACCCAAGAAAACATGCAGTGGACAGTCAGGCACCCCCGAATTTCATCCATGTAGAAAACCCATATTTCTATAGGTGTCCTTGGAACAGTAAAACACCAGAGGAATGTGCCGAGAATGCAGCTGCTCATATGGAAAGGGTAATTCAATATGAGAATCCTGGAAATGTTGCGGCCATTATTCTAGAAGGCGAATCCGGGTCTTCCGGTTGTATTAAATATCCTCCCAGTTATTGGAAAAGAATTAAAGCCATTGCTGAGAAATATGACATTCTACTTGTTGACGATGAGGTTATGAGCGGTTTCGGCCGAACCGGGAAATGGTTTGCCATCGAGCATCACGATGTAGTACCGGATATGATCTGTATTGCCAAAGGATTGACTTCAGGTTATTTACCTTTGGGAGGAGTTATTGTAAGTGATAAAATTGCCAACCATTTCGATAATACGCCTTTACCCTTGGGTTTAACTTATTCGGCCCATGCAGTAAGTTGTGCGGCAGCAAAAGCCGTAATGAATATCTACGATACTGACGGACTATTTGAAAATGCGCTGAAAATGGGATCCTATATTGAACAGAGGATTGAAACAATGAAAGAAAGGCATCCTTCAATTGGAGATTTCAGAAATACAGGGCTATTGGGTTGTATCGAATTGGTTAAGAACCGTGAAAATAAGGAGCCAATTACCGAATGGAATGCAAAACCGGAAGGGATGGAAATTACCAATAAAATAGCAGCTAAAATCCGTGAGTTGGGAATGTTCACCTTTGTAAGATGGAATTACATCTTTGTTTGCCCACCATTGATTGTAACCGAGGAACAAATTGATGAGGGCTTGGAAATTATCTCAAAGGCCATATCCCTTGCCGATGAGTATTGCGATTAACTTGACTTGCCCATATATTTAGGTAATCGAATAGTAAATTCTGATCCCTGGTTGAGTTTGCTCGTTGCTGTAAATGTCCCTCCATTGGCTTCAACAAAATTCTTACATAATATAAGTCCTAGCCCGGTACCTTTTTCGCTCAAAGTACCTTTGGTCACTTTGGTATTGCTACCATCTAAGATTTTCGATAACATTTGATGAGAAATCCCAATTCCCCGATCGATAACTGAAAACTCAATATATTTTTCTTTTGACTTAGCAGAAACCATAACTTCTTCCCCCTTTTCCGAAAATTTTATTGCATTTGAAATAAGGTTTCTAAGAGCAATAAAAGTCATATTTTGATCTGCAAATATGATATCGTCCTCATCATAAGAATACTTAATTGCTATATTTTTCTTGGCAGCAACCAAATCCAATAGTTCTGTTAAATGAAGAAATATTTCTGATAACTTAATCTCGGTTTTTTCCGGGGTAATGCTCGAAGTTTCACTTAAAGACCAATATAAAGTATTGTCCAAAAAACTCAGGGTACCGGATGCAGAGGCTAAAATTGTTTTTGCATGGGCCCTGATATCAACCTCTTTCATCATCTCATACTTTTCTACAAACAGTCTTAGGAACCCAACCAGGGTGGTCAATGGGGCTCTCATATCATGGGAAAGGATTGAAAAGATCATATCCTTCTTTTCATTCAAAAAAGTAAGTCTCTTCTGGGAAGCTTCCAACTCCCTGGTTCTGTTTTCCACTTCCTTTTCAAGTACCAGTTGGAAATTCCGCTCCCTTTTAAAACGCCTTTGCAGTAATATTCCAAATGAAATTACTAATAGAAGAGTGCCTAAGGTTTTAAACCAGATTGCTTTCCAAAATGGGGTTTCAATTATTATTGTCAATTCGGCCAGTTCGAAATTGTCAGGATCGTCATTTGTACGCAATTGAAAATGGTATTGCCCCGGAGGCAAGTTTATATAAACCGCTTTATTGTTGTCCTTACTATAACGCCAATCTGTGTCGTAATTTGATAATCGGTAATAGTATTCCTTATTCTTGAGTGAGTAATATTCAGTGGATCCAAAAGAAATCGAAACTGAATTTTTATCATAGGCAAGGTTTAATTCATTTAGCCCTAACAAACTAAATGAATTCTCCTTATCACCATTTTCCGCAAGAAGGTTTAAGTGGATCAAAAAAGGTTTGGGGAAATTTACTTTTGAATCTATTTTTGAAGGATAAAAATAGTAAATCCCATCAAAACCTCCCAGAATTATGTTTCCCGATTTGGTTTTATAAAAAGCCAGCCTGTTAAACTCCGTGCCCCTCGAACCAGGATCCTGAACAGCAAAGTTGATAAATCTTTCGGAAGCCACATCAAATAACGAAGCACCATTGTTAGTGCCAACCCAAAGACGGCCATAATCATCTGGGATTGCTGAATAAACACCATCATTAGGCAATCCATCTTCAGCAGTAAAAATCCTCACACTTTCCTTAATTATGTCTCGGTTATCATCCAGATCAAACAGAAACAGCCCCGTAGTCCTTCCAATGGCCAGTTTATTTTGTCCATAGTCATTTATGCTTAAAACCAAAGTACTAGCCCGGAACATATCCATTTTAGTAAACATTATGGAATCTGCTTGCAAATACAGTTTTCCAATATATCCGGTGGCACCTACCCAAATATCCCCGCTCTTATCTTTATGTAAAACTGTAATACGTGGAACATTTTGAGTTGAATATTTTTTTATCTTGCCCGTTTCGAGATGGTAATAATAGACTTCATTATCTAAAATTATCAGTATTTCACTGTTATTAATGGGAAGTATATATCTTGCCAATCCTCTTAGACTTTCTCTTTCGAAATCAGGATTAAATGAAAATTTATTGGTTAAATCACTATAATTTAGAAGCCCTTCGGTAGTAGCTATTAAATAATCAAAATCATTTGCCTGGTAAATTGAATATGGGATAATGGATTTTTGAATTTGGGGAAGGAGAATTTTAAATTTTTCGAAATATCTTGATGCTAGATTTTGCCTGTTTATTATTCCATCATCGGTTCCCACCCATAATCGACCTTTGCTGTCCTCAATAACAGTTCTTACAACATTGTTGCTAATAGAAGCTTCATTAAGTGAATGGTAATAATGTTTGTAACTGGATTTAATTCTATCATAGATATGGGCTACGGCCTGGTTGCCAATCCAGACCCTATTGTCCATATCTTCCAATATTGAATAACTTTGTCTTTTTATTAAACCTCCCCTTAATTCAGCAGCTTCTTCATACTTTACAAACTTGTTTGATTCAGGGTTGTAAATGATCAATCCATCCAGGGTGAGGATCCAGATTGTTCCGAAAGAATCTTGGAATATTTTTGTAATTGTGACATTGGCACCCAATTTATTTTGCTGAAATTGGTCATTTACCAGTCCGGTTTCTAAATTTAGAACCAGTATACTTCCGTGGTTAGTTGCCAGCCATAGTTCCTGACCATATCCATGGGTTATTGATATTATTTCTATTTCAGAAAAATCGTTGCCGGAATCATCTTTTAATTCAAGTTCTTTTATAACTCCCTTTTCAACTTTTAAGACTCTGCCTTTCGCACCCAAATAAAGCTGCTCTTGCTTTGTTTTGAATATGTTATTCACATCCAAAATTTTTTTTCTGTTTTGATGATGTTCAACTGCACTATCTTCATCAATTTTGACACTGAATAAACCCAACTCCTTGTCACCAAACCAAATTACTGAGTCATTTACACATTCTACAAAAGATACCCGGGATAACTTTTTCCCATTTTGACTAATTATTGATTCGAATCTATCCGCCATGGATTCATATCTGATCAGACCACTGTTTTCAGTACCAAACCAAACAATGCCTGGGCGTGGTGAACAAACAGAAAGCACTTGAGTTCCAATAAAGTGAGTAGTATCCTTTAAAACATCAATGTAATTTATGGTTTCATAACCATCATATCTGATCAGGCCGGCACTTGTCCCAAACCATATTAATCCATCCTGATCTTGTTCTATATCATTAATAATTGTTGAATTAAAGGTTCCGGTGAGAAAAAGTTGCTTGAACCTAAAATCAGTATAGTCCCCCGGAGTTTGTGAAGTTGCGGATAGCGATCCGAAAAATAGCGTACATATTGCAGCTACCAGTTTATTCATGAATAAACATTTGAGGCTTAGAGGGTATATAAAATGTAATGCACATAATTAATTGGTGTAATAATTACAATGATTATCACTCCTCAATATCATGGCAGGGTTACAAATTATAAAACTATTATGGACTTTTCAATTTATTTACAGACTACTTGAACTGACCAATGCATCAATTCTTGTGCATGTTTAATTGTTTTGCTTATATTTCATTTCTTTTATTAGATTGAAATACTCAAAGGAAATAAATTGGAAAGCCATGAGACGTATTGTGTTTTTATTCTGTGCTCTAATTAGCAATTCTGCCATAACTGTAGCACAAGCCGATTTGTCTTACTATTTACCCCAAGATGTTACTTATAATCCAACGATACCTACGCCCAAGGCAGTGATAGGCTACGAAATTGGAGAGTGGCACATCACACATGATAAACTGGTCAATTATATGTACTCGGTGGCCAGTGCATCGGAAAGGGTTACAATTTCTGAATATGGACGTACTTATGAAAACAGGCCCCTATTACTGCTTGTCATTACCTCTCCTGAAAATCACCAACGGATCAATGAAATAAAATCAAATCATCTTAAACTCACGGATAATAATCTGAACGGTAGTGTTGAGGTCCAAACTCAACCTTCAATTGTCTGGCTAGGTCACAGTGTACATGGTAATGAAGCCAGTGGTGCGAATTCTTCTTTGATCACTTTGTATCACTTTGCCGCAGCTCAGGGAGATGTTTTGGAGAAACTTCTCCAAGAAACTGTAATCTTGATTGACCCTTCCATTAATCCCGATGGCCTCAACAGGTTTGCCAGTTGGGTAAATTCCCATAAAAGCAAAAACCTTGTAACGGATCCCAATAACCTGGAACAAAATGAGGCCTGGCCTAGAGGACGAACCAACCATTACTGGTTTGATCTGAACAGGGATTACATACCCGTTCAATTGCCAGAGACTAAAGGTAGAATTGCCAAAATCCACCAGTGGAAACCAAATATTTATACCGACCACCACGAGATGGGGACCAATTCCACTTTCTTTTTCCAGCCTGGGGTTCCCAGCAGGGTCCACCCTCTGATTCCATCAAAAAACTATACACTCACGAAAAAAATATCCAATCATTTTGAAGAAGGCCTGAACCAAATCCAATCATTTTATTTTTCACGGGAAAACTACGATGACTACTATCCGGGAAGAGGCCCAACCTATGTAGACTTCAATGGAGGAATTGCCATATTGTTTGAACAGGCCAGTGCCAGGAGCCATGCTGTGGAAAGTGTAAATGGACTGTTGACTTTTCCGTTTGCCATTAGAAACCATCACCGTTCAGCATTGGCCACTGTGCAAGCAGCCCAGGAAATGAGGGTAGAGTTACTGAACTATCAAAGAGAATATTACACCGATGCTTTAAAACTAGCTGCAGATGATGCAGTGAAAGCCTATGTTTTCGGTTCCGAAAAAGACCCTGCCAGGGCTTTTCATCTGGCGGAAATTGTTCAGAGACATGATATTGCAATCTATAACCTGGGACAGTCATTCCAATCTGGAAATAAATCCTTCAATCCTGGATCAAGTTACATTGTTCCCATGAATCAAAATCAATATCGGTTGGTGCATGCATTGTTTGAAATCAGAAATACTTTCAGTGACAGTTTGTTTTATGATGTGTCAGCCTGGACATTGCCCCTTGCATTTAACCTGGAGTACCAGCCATTGGGAGGCCGTGAGTTTAGTACTTCACTTCTGGGAAATAGATTCACCCCTGATCTATTTCCCAAAGGGCAGCTAATTGGCGGTCGCAGTAATTATGCCTATGTTTTTGAAATTTATGGATATTATTCCCACAGGGCCATTAATCGATTATTAAATGCAGGAGTTAGAATTAAAGTAGGAAATAAACCATTTGTCAATTCTGATGGCAAGTCATTTGCCATGGGATCAATCTTAGTACCCCTGACCAACCAGGATGTGCCGTTAGAATTGATCCATAACCTGGTGGAAACCATTATTGCTGAAGATGCAATCGATGTATACAGTTTTTCCACTGGAGTTTCATCAACAGGCCCCGACTTGGGCAGCCCATCATTTGATCCAGTTGAAAAGCCAAACATCCTGATCCTATCGGAAGGTGGATTATCGGGTTACGAAGTTGGTGCTGCTTGGCATCTGTTGGATACTCGTTTCTACATGAAACCGTCGTTAGTATCAGTAGATAGGTTTAACCGTATAAATATTGACCAATATAATACTATTCTCCTGCTGGATGGGAATTACGGTGGTGTAACAGACCGTGCAAAAGAGAAGCTAAAAACCTGGGTTGCAAAAGGCGGGTTAATTGTGGCTACCAAGCGGGGTTCAAAGTGGTTATCGGATTCCAAAATCTCCACTGTGAAGTTTACCCCTGTTTCGAATCCAGCCCCGGAAACCAACCGATATAGTGATTTCCGAAATTTCAATGGGGCACAAATAATTGGTGGCAGTATCTTTAAAGCCCACTTAGACATTAGCCATCCTTTGGGGTGGGGATTTTATAACCCAATAGTACCCTTATTTAAAAGAGGTGTGCTAATTATGAACAAATCGGGTAATCCGTTTGCCAACCCAGTGGTTTATTCATCAAATTCACTTTGGAGTGGTTATGTGCCCGAAGAGAAACTGTCTTTGATAGATAACTCTGCCGCCGTAGTGGTTAGCGCAGTTGGGCAGGGAATGATTATCAGTTTTACTGATGATCCAAATTTCAGGGCTTTTTGGTACGGTACAAATAAATTGTTTTTGAACAGTATATTTTTTGGACGGGTAATTAACAGTGGTTCTGCCCGGTAATGGTTTTAGATTGAAATATATTTCCTTTAACTGCAACCTCTATGCAAAAAATCACATCTTATAGGAAATTGGCTGATTTCATTTTTATTTGCTCACTTCTATAATTTTACCCTCATGTTAAAAAACTACATCAAAACTGCTATCAGGAACCTGCTTAAAAACAAACTTACTTCATTTATAAATATTGTTGGATTGGCAATTGCAATAGGCTGTGTAATGGTTGTCTATGTCTATGTAAGCTGGGAATTCAGCAGGGATAAATTTCATGTACACGGGGACAGGATATTTTTACTGAAAAATGAAATAAACCGTGATGGAAGCAAGCAGGTTTGGGGATTTTCACCAGCCCCATTAGGCCCCATGTTAAAACAGGATTTTCCTCAAATAGAAAACATTGT
>CBDVAV010000173.1:0-8293 GCA_965372055.1 uncultured bacterium
CAAGGTCATTATTAATTCACCAACAATACTGACATTTTTATGGAATTACCATTTTTGCGTTAAAGTTTTTAATCACTACTTTTGTGTGTTTTTGAATTGGGAGCTAATATTACAACCACTTAAATAATGCTACAACCATTTAAATAATCAACCCGTGGATATTTTTAAGAAGCTGACATTTGAAAATAACCCACTTGGCCAACATTCCCACCTGAAAGAGGACTATTTCATGTTTCCTAAACTTGAAGGGGAGATTGGGTCGAGAATGAAGTTTGAGGGGAAAGAAGTACTTATCTGGAGCCTGAACAACTACCTTGGATTGGCAAATCACCCTGAAGTACGCAAAATTGATGCTGAAGCTGCAAAAGAATGGGGCCTGGCATACCCAATGGGTGCACGTATGATGTCTGGCAATTCGGTTCACCATAAGGAATTCGAGAAGCAGCTGGCTGATTTTGTCAGTAAAAAATCGGCAATGTTGCTAAATTATGGATATCAAGGCGTTCTTTCTATAATTGATGCTTTAGTTGATAGGAGGGATGTAGTTATTTATGATGCTGAAAGTCATGCATGTATAGTAGATGGCGTGAGGCTTCATATGGGAAAGAGATTCGTTTACCCACATAACAATATTGATGGGCTTGAAAAACAACTCACAAGAGCCTCAAAGATAGTGGATGGAACAGGAGGTGGGATTTTTGTAATTACCGAGGGTGTATTCGGAATGTCTGGAAATACTGGTGACCTGAGGAGCATTGTTGAACTGAAGAATAAATATGAATTCAGGTTGATGGTGGATGATGCCCATGGATTTGGCACTATGGGTCCCACTGGTGCTGGGGTTGGTGAAGATCAAGGTGTTCAGGATCAGGTAGACTTATATTTTTCTACATTTGCTAAGTCTATGGCAAGTATTGGGGCATTTATTGCCGGAGATGAAGATGTAATTAACTACCTAAGATATTCTACCCGTTCACAAATTTTCGCAAAATCCTTACCAATGCCCTATGTTATTGGTGGGATGAAACGTCTTGAATTGATACGAAACCATCCAGAGTACAGAAATCAACTTTGGAATATATCAAGGGCACTTCAAGATGGCCTTCGAAGTGAAGGATTTAACCTGGGGACTACAAAATCGCCAGTTACCCCGGTGTTGTTTAGTGGGGAATTATATGTAGGTGCCAGCATTGCGGTTGACATCAGGGAAAATTACAATATTTTCTGTTCTATAGTAGTATACCCAGTTGTCCCAAAGAATGTAATTATGCTTAGATTAATCCCAACAGCAGTTCATACTCTTGATGACGTTTATGAGACAATTGAAGTGTTTTCAAAAGTTAAGAATAAGCTTGATAAAGGCACATATATGCGTGAAGATTTTGAAAGTGTTCTTAAATAATTATTAAAAAACACTTTATTTTACGGTTTTTTAAACATTTTACTTATATTGCCTCAGTAACTAATTATTGAAATTTATCAATAACCTTAAATTCTAATTCAATATGAAAAGATTCAATGAAATCAGAGACTTAGTAATGTCCTTAGAGGGTGACTTCAATAAGTTTTATGACAAAGGGAACCAGGCAGCTGGTACCAGGGTAAGAAAAGGCATGCAAAGTCTAAAAAACCTAGCTCAGGAGATTAGAATAGAAGTTCAAAATATTAAGAACGGATAAGCTAAGATTTTAGGTAAAAAGGGATGTAGCCTCGGTCTGACATCCTTTTTTTATACCCTTATTTTACAGGTAAATTTTGGGGTTTTATTGTTGGATCATGCTTTTTTAAAGGCAGTTTGAGGTCTTTTCAGGAGGAAAACGGAATGTTCTTCTCAATTCCGCGAGAGATAATCTTCATTTGATTTCCTCTGGATTTTATTCTTTATGAATTATAGGTTATGACTTAACAGTATGAAAATTTCTTATTGCTTCCTTTCCTTTTCTTTATTAAAACAGTATTTGAAACACGACTGAACCTGACAGTTGTAAACGTCAATAATTCCATCTTCATTAAAAGGCATCACCCTATTAGTTAAGCTTCTTTGTAAAATGATACATATCATGAATCAACGCACTGATTGGGTTAGAGTCATTAACATTTATCATTAATTCAAAAAATCGGCTTTTGTTTTCACGAAATAGACCCACGCGACATTTTGCCTGGCTGCAAGCAAGAATGTTGTCTGTATAAATATTCGATTTAATATCAACTGAAAACACAAAATCAAAAGGTTGAGCTATAAAATCATTAACCAGTGAAGATGTAAACCTGCCCCAGAATGAGATATCCTTGGATGTGAAAAAATCAAATAGAAACTCATGGTTTTCTTTTCCTTTTCCCAGGTAACTTAATACTACTACCGTTTTTCCTTCATTTTCCAAATCCTTTTTAAATTGTTTGATACAATCGAATTTAAATTTGTCACCAGCACTAAATATTATCCCGATATTTTTTGCATCATTAAATGAGGTCGAGGCTCTGATGATCTTGTTTTTCTTAAGAGTAGACTTTGTTCTTAGGGATAAAAATTTCTTGCCAAACATTTACTTGTCTAATTTTAATAGTTCCAGGAATTCTTCCTCCGAAATTGTACTTATACTTAATGATTCAGCTTTTTTAAGCTTTGATGGCCCCATTTTTTCACCTGCCAGCAGATAATCAAGTTTTGCTGATATTGAGGAGACGACTTTTCCACCGTTAGCTTTAATCATTTGTTTAAGTTCGTCTCTGCTAAAATTTACAAATACACCTGAAATTACAAAGGATTTATTATCTAATGCAGTGCTTTCAAGTTGCATGCTGCCTTCTTTTAATTGAAAATTTAGCCCAGCTTGTTTTAAATTTGAGATTTCCAGCCTGTTTTCAGGGTCATCCATAAAAGCGAGGACGCTATTGGCAATCCTTTCCCCAATTTCCGGTACTGCAATTAACTCTTCATGATTTGCTAAACCCAATTGATCAATGTTTTTAAAATGTATAGCTAATTTTTCTGCAACTGTCTTCCCAACAAACCTGATTCCAAGTGCGAATAATACATTTTCAAATGGATTTTGCCTTGATGCTTCAATCCCTTCCAACAAATTTCTAGTAGATAGGTCCTTAAAGCCTTCAATGCCAATTATGTCATCATAAGTTAGTTTGTAGAGGTCTGCAGGTGAAAAAGCCAATTTTTCTTCAAATAGTAAGTCAATTGTTTTCTCTCCCAAACTGTCAATATTCATGGCATTTCTATTGATAAAGTGCTCGATTCTACCTTTTATCTGGGGAGGGCATTCCTTGATATTGTTACAGTAATGTGCTGCTTCACCTTCAATTCTTGTTAATGCTGTGTTGCACTCGGGGCAGTTTTTGATAAAACTGATCGGTTGATTCTGAAGTTTTCTTTTGGAAAGATCTACGCCGGTAATTTTAGGGATTATTTCACCTCCTTTTTCTACAAATACTGTATCTCTTAATCTTATGTCCAACCTTTCAATTTCATTTGCATTGTGCAATGTTGCTCGTTTTACAGTAGTGCCGGCAAGTAAAACTGGTTGTAATTCTGCGACAGGTGTTATTGCACCAGTACGCCCTACTTGGTAGGTTATCGATTTTAATAATGTGGCGGCACTTTCTGACTTATATTTATAGGCTATGGCCCACCGTGGGCTTTTAGCTGTAAAGCCTAGGTATTGTTGTTGTGCCAGATCATTCACTTTAATCACTATTCCATCAGTTTCCACGGGCAATTTGTGGCGTTTGGTTTCCCATTCATCAATGTAATTGAACAGTTCCTCCAGGCTATTGCACTTTTTAAATGTGGGGGAGACATTAAATCCCAACTCTTGCATTAGGATGATCAATTGTTCGTGTGTTGTATAGGTTGTTTGTTCCCCATTCAATGCATAAAGGTAGCAATCCAGGTTTCTGCTGGCAACAATCGAAGAATCCTGCATTTTTAATGTACCTGATGCTGTGTTTCTGGCGTTGGCATATGTTTCTTCGCCAGATTTCGCCTTCTCATCGTTAAGGTTCTGAAATGAAGTTTTCGATAAATACACTTCTCCCCTTACTTCAAATTCATTTGGAAAATTACCTTTTAGTTTGAGGGGCAGGGTTTTTATGGTTTTGGCATTGTTGGTGATATCATCACCTCTATTCCCGTCTCCACGGGTAACAGCCCTGGTTAAAATTCCATTTTCATAGGTTACACTAATTGCCACACCGTCAAATTTCAGCTCACAAAAATATTCGTAAGGATTATCTTCCAAAGCTTTTAAAACACGTTTGTCAAAGGCAATCAGGTCTTCTCTGGAATAAGTATTCCCCAGGGAGAGCATGGGATATTTATGTTCAACCGTTTTAAATTCTTTGGTGATGGCACCTCCAACGCGTTGAGTAGGGGAGTATGAAGACTTAAATTCAGGGTATTCGTTTTCTAGTTGTATTAATTTTTCCAACATTTGATCAAACTCGTGATCGGATATCTCTGATGTATTTTTTTGGTAATACAAATAGTTGTGGTATTCTATTTCATCTAGTAGTTTCTGGATTTCTTTCTTTGCCTGATCTTTTAACATTATGCAAGTTCAAGTTTCAAGGTTAAATCTAGTAATTGTTAAACTCTGCCAAAAGCCCTATGATTTGTTTTATTCACGAAAGAGTATATATGTATAACCGGATTGGCGGTTATTTATCTGGGCCTACTTTACCTTTAAGATCATTGGGAAAAACAATATTGTTGTTGTCCTTGTTTATATCAGCCATTCTATGAGTGGGATCTATTTTTATACTTTTTATATCGCTTCTTGGTATTGTAAGGTTATAAGTAGGGTATGTCCATGGCCAGTCATCAACAATTACCCTATTAATATCATTTGATTCATTTGGCTTTTCACCCCGCATTATCCGCAGTGGGATATAATACAATTCTTTGGATCCATCCTGGTATTCAACCACCATATCAATGGGCATCATCATTTTCCCGACCTTTTCCAAAGTGATATAGGTAGAGTTGTTTTTTGATAGCACGGTTTTAATTCCATAATCAATTTTGTTGGTAGTATTAACAAATTGCTCAAAATAACAGTCCAATTCAAGATTGGATTCTTTATCCATAATTCTTTTTAATTCAGTAACATTCGGGTGTTTGAATTTCCAGGTATCGTAATATCTCTTCATGGCACTGAAGAAATTTTCTTTCCCCATCACATAACTTAATTGATTCAGAATAACTGCGCCTTTTGAATAGGCTGCTATTCCATAGCTTCTATTTTCGTCATAAAAATCAGAGTGAGTTGTCATTGGCTCTTCTTTACCACTGTTTGCTATAAAAAAATAACTGTTATATGATCCTTGGTATGGGTTTCTATCACTATCTGGATCGAATAGGTGCTTCATGGTAATCCCACTGGCATAACTGGTAAAACCTTCATCCATCCAGGGATAAAGACTCTCGTTGGTTCCCAGTACCATTTGAAACCAGCTATGGATTAATTCATGTACAGTAACCCCCACAAGGCTTCTTAGGTTTCTTTGCCCGGTAATTAAAGTCGCCATGGGATACTCCATTCCTCCATCACCTCCTTGTATCACGGAATATTTCTTGTACGGGTATTCACCAAAAGTCTTGTTCATAAATAACATGGCCCTCTCGGTAAAGGAGGGTAATTGCTTCCAGGTATTTTCAGTAATACTGTCTTCTTGGTAAAAAAAATGAAGTTTTGTTCCGTTGTCCATTTTGTGAACTATATGGGAGTAGTCTGGATGTGCTGTCCAAACATAATCATGTACATTTTTGGCTACAAAAGTCCAGGTAATATCTTTTTTAGATGGTTTAACGGTAACTCCATCATCTTCATAACCGAATCCAATTTCATTGGGATTTTGCAGAAATCCTGTAGCAGCAATCATATAGTTGGGATCAATAGTTATGGAGACATTAAAATCACCCCAAACTCCGTAGAATTCCCTGCCTACATATGGGTTGGCATGCCATCCTTCATAATCATATTCGGCCATTTTAGGATACCATTGCGCCATCGAATAAGCGATACCTTCTTTGTTGTCCCTACCAGATCTTCGAATTTGTATGGGCACTTGCCCATCAAACACCATCTCGAAAGTCACTTTTGAATTTGGCATAATGGGCTGATCAAGAGACACTTCCAGAATAGTCCCTGCTTCTTTATAACTAATGCCTTTTCCATTCATTTTTAATGATTTTACCCTGAGATATCCGATTTCATTGTCTTTAAGATTTGAAATCCTTGCCAACACTCTTGGGTCAGCATCATTTATTGTCCTCGATCTCACATCCATCATGCTTTCTGGTTGGAAAGCGTTAAAATATAGATGATAGTACACATTGGTTAAAGTGTCAGGGGAATTATTAAAGTAGTTTAACTTTTGTGTTCCTGTAAATTGATGGGTTTGAACATCAATATCAATATTCATCAAATATTCAGCCCTTTGCTGCCAACGGTCTGGTTGCCCTAAAAGGTTGTTGCACGAAATGATTATTGCGGCTGTCGATAAATAAAATTTCAATGATTTCATATACAATTGGTAATGTGAATTAAAATAAGGCCGAAAGTATTAAATTGGCTTTAATAAAAAAAATATGTTTTATCAGTGGTTATTGATCCTGGTCTTTTAGAATTCTGTCCAAGTCCTCTTCGGTAGTTCTGAGTTTCTCGCGGCATTGTTCAATTAATTCCGTGGCTTTTTTGACTTTATCAGCTAATTTGTCCACATCCAACTCACCTGATTCTATTTGCTTGACAATTTCTTCTATTTCTTTTAATGATTTCGAATAATTGAATTTCTGTTTAGCCATTATTTGTCTTCTATAGTTTTAATGGTGCTGGTAATTTGTAATTTATTGGATTCTGTTTTGATAACATCATTTGGCAATAATTTTGGAACATTTTTCAGCATTTTACTATTTACCGTGGTGATGGTGTAACCTCTTTCCAGTATTTTAACAGGATCCAACAATTTTATTGTTTTACCAAACTGATCCAAAGTTGTATTGCAAGAAAAGATATATCTGGTTATGCTATTTTTAAGTTCTGAATTCAACGATCTAAGTGAGGATTTAGTATTGTTAAGAACTTCTTGTGAGGAAATATTTATCCTAAATCCAAAATGGTCAAGAATACTGGCATTCTTTGAGATCATTACTTGAGTTCCTGAATTCATCTTATCAAAAGCAAATAGGATGCTGTTCTCAAAATCAACCACCTGGTTAATTATCAAATCACTAACAGCGGTGGGAGTTTTTAAGTTGGTATGTGCCACAATATCACAAATCGACTCGTCCCTCTCGTGGCCTATGCCAGTAACAACGGGTATGGGAAATTGGGCAATATGTGAGGAAAGGTCATAGCTATCAAAACAATCCAAGTCCACCCTGGAGCCACCACCCCGGATCAGCACCAATATGTCAAAGTTATCGACCAGATTATTGATTCTGTGCAGTGATTCTATAATAGATGAAATGGCCTCATCGCCTTGCATGATAGATTTAAACAATCGTGTGGTAAACCCATATCCATATTGATTGTTATTCAGATGATTTATAAAATCTTCATATCCTGCTGCGGTTGGCGATGATATTACGGCAATATTTTGAGGGACAAGTGGAAATTCCATGGTTTTATTCATCTCAAAAACCCCATCATCAATTAACTGGTTGATTACTTTCTGCTTTTGTTTCTCTTTTTCACCCAGGGTGAAGCTGGCATCAATATCCCGGATATTTAAATTAAGGCCAAATACACCATGAAATTGGACTTGTACATTTGCCAATACTTTTATACCTGCTTTTAATGTTTGCCCGGTTGCAGAATAAAACCAGGTACTTAGGTTTCGATAATTGTTGGCCCATATTACGCCCCTCATCTTAGCAATCACTTCTTCCCCCTCTTTTTCAATAAGTTCTAGATAACAATGACCTCTTTGGTTTTCCCTCAGATCACTGATTTCACAGACTACCCAATATGAGGGTGCCAGATTATTATCCAGGGCAGACTTGATCAGCCCGTTTAACTCAAATAATGAAAGATGGTTCATTGATATTTTAACTACTCAAATTTAAGGGAAACTTTAGTTCCTTCTAATAAGAATTAAAATTCTTAAAAAAAAGATTGGTAATGAATTGAATGATAACAGTAATTATATAAGAGTACAAACTTTCAGTTAATTTGTAAGTATGACGGATATCACTAAATAGGTCTGAAAGAAACCTTATAAACGATTCCGATGGTCACGATCAAGATTGGGATCGGAATTGGTTACCGAAATATCCAGT
>CBDVAV010000174.1:0-8282 GCA_965372055.1 uncultured bacterium
CCGTTATAACAGACAGTCTGGTCACCTGCAATGGTGCCGGTCACAAATTTTTCCAACACCGTAATGGTGAGGGTGTTGGTGTACTTGGTTTCACCACAGGAGCTTACCCTGCGGCGGTACTCGGTAGTGTTAATAAGGACACTGATATCGTAAGTGGCGGAAGTTTCCCCGGTCACGTCCGCCCAGCTGCCGGCCGGAGGCCGTGATTCCCATTGGTAACTGAAGACATTGTCCCCACCTGAGGCAGCACCACTAAAGGCATCGGGATCTCCGGCCCAGCAGATGGTCTGCGATGCGGAGATACTTCCAGCGTTCAACGTGGGTCGAACGGTAACAGTAACAGTATTGCTTGCCTTGGTCTCCCCACAGGAGGTTGCCCTACGCTGGTATTCCCTGGTACTATACAGGACCGGGGGATTGTAAGTAGTGGCAGTAGCCCCAGAAATATCAAACCAACTGCCTCCCGGGTCACGATGGCGCCACTGGTAACTGTACGAACCATCGCCATTACTGGCATTGGCAGAACTTCCCAGGGTGGCAGGGTCTCCGCCATAGCATATTGTTTGGGCATTGTTGATGCTGCCCGCGTTCAGGGTGGGGTTAACGGTAACGGTAACAGAAGCGGTATACTTGGTGCCACAGGTTGGTGAAGTGACTTTTCTTCGGTAATAGGTGGTGGCAGTCAGAGGCCCTGGAGGATTATAACTGGTGCCGGTAGCCCCGGAAATGGCGCTAAAGTTTACATTGTCCGTGCTCAGTTCCCATTGATAGTTGTAGGTGCCGTCACCACCACCGGCCAGGGTGAGGTTGGCCAGGTTGGCAGGGTTGCCGTTATAACATATTGACTGGCCGCCGGAGATGCTTCCAGCAACAAATTTAGCCAGTACAGTAACCGTCAGGGTATTGGTATACTTGGTCTCGCCGCAGTTGATCACCCTTCGGCGGTATTCGGTGGTGGTATAAATTGCCCCGACGTTATGGGTTGTTCCCGTAGCCCCTGAAATGTTGGCCCAGCTACCGCCAGGTGGCCTTGATTGCCACTGGTAGCTGTAGCCACCGTCACCACCAGTTGCCCCGCTACTGGTAAAGGCGGCGGGGTTCCCTCCCCAGCAAACGGTCTGCGATGCAGAGACGCTTCCTGCGTTTAATGAAGCCCGTACGGTTACGGTCAGGGTATTGGTATATTTTGTCTGTGAGCATGATATTACCCTACGGCGGAACTCCTTGGTAGTGGTGAGCGTACCATGGTTGTGGGTTGTTCCCGTGGCCCCGGAAATATTGGCCCAGCTGCCCCCGGGGGAGCGGTATTGCCATTGGTATGCAAGGCTTCCATCACCACCGGTGGCACTTCCTGTATTGCTGAAGGCCGAAGGGTTGCCATTGTAGCAGACCGTTTGTGAACCTGAAACACTTCCGGCACCAAGGTTGGGATGGACGGTAACCGTCAGGGTATTGGTATACTTGGTCTGCGAACATGATATCACCCTGCGCCGGAATTCTTTGGTAGCGGTGATGGTGCCTTTGTTGTAAGTGGTTGATGTGGCCCCCGATATATTGGACCAACTGCCACCGGGAGAACGTGTTTGCCACTGGTAGCTATAACTGCCATTGCCCGCGCTGGCATTGGCCGAGGAAGTAAAAGCCACGGGATTGCCATTATAGCAAACTGTCTGTGAAGCGGCAATCGTTCCTGCATTAAGGTCACCGTAAACGGTAACGGTAAGGGTATTGCTATAGTCATAAAATGCACCCGAAGTGGCCTTTCTACGAAAATCCTTGGTTTGGGCTAGGTTTCCATGGTTATAGGTGCTTGAAGTAGCCCCGGAAATGTCTTGCCAGGGAAACCCTGGATTGCGTAATTCCCACTGGTAAGTATAGCTGCCCGTCCCCCCCGAAGCACTGGCGGTATTGGTGAAGGCTGCTACATCAACATTGTAACATATTGTTTGAGAGCTTGCTATGGAGCCACCGACCACGGGAGGTGCATATACAGTAACACCATGGGTGTCCAAGATCCCGGCCTTGCTCTTGAAGGTAATGGTATTACCGCCAGTGGCTGTCCATTGGATATTGACAGTATAAATGGTGCCATTTACCGAAGTGCTGACAATAGTACCACCTGATGTAACCAACCAATTGGCATTTATTATAAATAGTCCATCGTCATAACTATAGGATTTGGTATCACCTACATTAGCAGTGGTAGAGCCGGTAATCTGAGCGGCAAATACCGTGGAACAGGTTAGAAGGGCAATAATAAGCAGGGTCAAGGATATCTTTTTCATATTGATAATCTTTTCAATTTTTATAATTATTGGACTGTTACAGTCAGGACACTGGAGTATTTGGTCTGCCCACAGGAGATTGCCCTGCGCCGGAATTCTTTGGTAGTACTTAAGTTGCCATGGTTATATGTGGTAGAGGTCGCACCCGATATATTGGACCAACTTCCGCCTGGTGACCGCCATTGCCATTGGTAATTATAACTGCCATTTCCACCGGAAGCACTGGCGGTATTGGTAAAAGCAGCCACGTCACAATTGGAACAGATGGTCTGTGAAGAGGCAATGGTGCCAGCATTGAGGTTAGGGTAAACGGTAACCGTAAGGGTATTGCTATAAGCGGTTTGAGTACCCGAGGTGACCTCCCTCCGAAACTCCTTGGTAGCATTCAAGTTGCCATGATTATAAGTGCTGGAGGTAGCCCCGGGTATATCGAACCAACTGCCCCCTGGTGTTCGCCATTGCCACTGGTAGTTGTAACTGCCCGTCCCTCCCGAGGCACTGGCTGCATTGCCAAAGGCTGCTACATCAGCATAATAACAAATAGTCTGAGTGCCGGAAATAGAGCCACCGGTTAGTAGGGGGTAGGATACGGTTACAGCATGGCTGTCCAAAAAGCCAAAATCGTGGCTAAGGCTAAGGGTTTGGCTGCCCGCGGATGTCCACTGGATGTCGGCAGAATAATTGGTGCCGTTATTTGAAGTGCTGACCACCGTGCCTCCGGTAGGGCTCCAAACGGGCCGTTTCAATGAAAACCCATTGTCAAAATTATAGGTCTTGGTTTCGTTTACGTTGGCTGTGGATGGGCCGGTGATTTCGGTGGCTAGTACAGCAGAACAAGTAAGTAAAGCAATAAAAAGCAGGGTCAAGGATATCTTTTTCATTTTAATAGGTTTTTGGATCTCAGTTTCGGTTTTCAGTTATTTGTTTTATTATTCAATTGCACAGAATGGATCACTGTGGAAAACATCCATCATTCTGATGTTATTGACCTGGTTTGGCGGTGTCTCACTGTCTTTAACAATACAGATAACCCAGGTGTCAACGATAGGGTAATCAATTTCCGCCACGAAATATTTATCGGTGCTGCTTACCAGTACATGGTTATAAAGCCCACCTGAAGGGTCGATGGTAGTGGTATACCATTCAATTGTCCTGGTACCGACCCCCCCCGAGTATTCAACAAAAAATGTAGTTCCACCGGGCAACCCTTTACCGGGGCACTGGTAAGAATACCCATGTTCTATCCCACAATAGTCGATCTCCAAGGGGCCTTCAACACAAACACTTAATTCCAGCGGAGCAGTAACCACCTCGTAGCTTTCAATCACCAACTTGGTAAACAAATCCCCATTGCCATCGGTGACTTTTAGGAAGATTACATATTTGTTTGAGGTTGGAATGGTGAGCGAAACTTGGTTGTCATCGACCATGGTTGCCGTGGGGGTGGTAAAGTCATGGGTTGAGGGGTCATTCACTGGTTCCGTGGAAGCCGGGACCAGGTCCCAGTAAAATGTTGATCCCTGGACATTGCGGGTAAGGGCAGTAAAAATGTGGTCCTCATTGGTGTATATCCTGCCGTTAAAGTCGATAACTGGTCTCCCGGTAGTTTCGGGCAGGGTATAGGTTTTGCGCTGCACAATATTCCCCTGGTAGTCCCTTACAATCTTTAACCGGTCTGTATCGTCATATTCGAAAGTAGTAGTGCGTCCCTGCCCGTCGGTTTGGCCGAGTTTCAACAACCCATTGCCGAGCGTGGTGTAGGATATAATTGCTGCATCCGGCACCAACACCATATCATCAATGTTTACCTCGGCAGAAGTGGTTATCTCCACTTTAAAAGATGTGCCAAGACTGGAAAGGTCAAGGTCGATGTCATAATATGTCCAGTTAGTATCAGAAGTAATGTTGAGGTTGGCTGTTTCCTGGGTTGTACCGTCATCTGCGGTGATGGTAAGGGTTGCGGCAGTGCTTGTGCTTATCCAGCAGGAGAATTTATAAAGTGAATGGTTGTCATCACGCACCAGGCCATCCCGGGTAAGCTTAAAGTTGGCACCGGTTTTAAAGATCAAGCTTTGTCCGTTTAGCCTTCCTGTCGTAAACGGGGAAGCAGACCAGGCCGAATCAACAAAAGTGAAATCAAAATCCTCAAAATTAACGGTGACATTGACGTTATTCTCAAAATTGCTAAATGCTACCGAGGAATATGATGCTCCTTGAATCTGCATCAAGGGTATCAATCCCCCATAGCCATACAAAACAGTACCTTGCTGCTTGGTGTAAGCTTTGGTGGTGGCAATATTTCCATACCTGTCTGTTTCTTCCACGCTGGTTGCTTGCTGGTACCTGTTGTCCTGGTTAAATGCCCAGGTGGTCTGGTTTACCCCGGAAGTATCAAAATCCGTGAGGGGGGCATTAATGCGCAAACTTTGGGTACCGCTGGCAAATAGTTTATTCCCGGAAGCATAACTGTAAAGCTGCAACCTGGCACCAGTGACTTTTTCGGAATCCCCTGGTGCTTTAACGGTCTGGTAGCTTTCTATGGGCAAGCCCCAAATAGTGTCGAGTGACATTCTTCCCAGGGTCTGTACAAATGGGTCGGTACTGGAGCTATCGAAGGCATATTCATGATTGTATTTGATATAGCTTTTGTAAATAGTGCCATCGCTTACAGTCCTGGTATTGCTTTTCAGGTATGGGGTGCCCGTGGCATAAGAGTTTACGCTAATGCTTTCCTGTGAAAGGTTCAGGTTGTCGGGAGCATAAACAGTGTTAGTGGTGGAGGCAAGCAGGGTACGGGTCATGGCCCGCAAGGTATAGGGGCTGTAAATGAACATCTCAGTTTCTGCATCAAATCCACCTATCTGACCCATGGCCTTGATTTTGTCAATTTTTATTCCCTGTACAGATTGGTAGGCAGGCAGGTAGGTGTATATATTTTCTGATTCACTCATTAATATATTATCCTCGTTATAGATGCTGCTTTTCTTCAACAATCCCTTCTTATAGCTAATATTGGTTTGGGGTGCAAACGGGTAACCAAAGTTGTTCATCATTGGAGCAAGGCCATAATAACTAACTAATGGGAGCGATGGCCTGGCCAGCCTAGTGGAACCCACACTCCAGTCACCGTTGGTAAGCTCCCCGTAAGATGCAGGAAGCAGATATTCAAGCTGGGTACTGCCCGCTCCATCCTGGCTGACGGTCACTTGGGTATAGCCTACTCCGCTATTACCGCTAAATAAGTTCCTGGCCTGGTCATTCCCCGTCCTGATGGTCAGCTTTTTGGCTTTCATAAAATCATCATCACCAGCCAGTTCATGGTAAAATTTATGGGTACTGTCATCGGGGTTGATGAATAAACCCAGGGTAAAAGCATATCTCGGATAATGCTGCAGCTTACCAGTGGATTGTCCATTAAACTGGTAAGAATATTTCCTGATGATATCATTGCCGTAGCTCATACCATCATGGACTCTAACCTCTTTTACCCGTAACCCCCCTCCATATTCATCGTTTTGGGTCTGGGGATCATAATAGGTATTGGGTTCGTATGTTATTGATGAACTGCCCCCACTAGGGTAGGTGATTTTTGATAAAACACCACTGTGCAATGCCCTAATGTCTTCAGTAACATTCCGGCCATTTAACACAAATACAGGTCCAATGTAATTAGGAATGGGCAGGTGACGGTAGCGGTTGGCATCAGGTTCATCTGGATATATATATATCTTGGGAAGCCTGCTTGATTTTATTAAGCCAGCATTATAATAACCAAAATAATCTTGAGTTTGGTGAGCGTTCCGGCTGGGCAGAAATACCTCACTGGTATTGTAGTCAAGGTTGAAATATTCAAAGCGGTAAGGGGGCTGGTCTTTCCAAAGTGTGGATTCCCTGACAGATAATAAAAAGGGATAAACACTGTTGGCCTGTTGTGAGATAGGGTCCACCTGCGGGCTCGAAAAATACTTGTATTCAAAAATAAACTTCTTTGTTAACCAGCGTTCACTTACGGTTTTCTCATAAATGTTCACCATGTTCAACAATGGCCTCCGCAAGTCCACAGGGGGTAAACGCCAATCCCCGCTATAGTTGTTGTACAGTATCGGCACTTCAATTAGCCCATCCATAAACTCAACTTCTATCCCCTCTGCATTAATGGATGCCAAACTATAGGGCTGTTCCTCGGTATAGTCCTTGTAGTAGAAAGTGTATTCCTTGGAGTTGTTGGAGGATGGTGAGTAGAACCATCCTGAAACCGAATCCCGGTAATTGGGAGACCATGAAAAGGTATGATAGTATGAGGGGCCCGTGTAGTAAGCTGGCTTGCCATAACCAAAAGTTACATTGCCCCCTTGTAAAGAAGTAATTGAAGTCAGGTACCAGTTGCTGTTAAAGTTTACGCCATCATGGTAGTAATAGTAATCGCTTTTCCCAAACATTATTTTGGACACATCGGGGCTGGAAGTATCTATGCCAGTAGTTGTGGCCAGGGTAAAATTATAGGTCACCCCCTTGGTATTGGTGATTTTGAAGCTTAATATTCTAGAAGTTGCGTCAACTGCTTTTTCAATGGAAAGATCCTGATAGGGCATGACCTGGGCATTCCCTTGACCATCAAAAACAAACTTACCTGATATTCCGGGTACGTTTATATAAAATATGTCCGGCTCGGTATCAAGCATAGTGGTGGTACTGTCGAAACCCGCATAGGTGGTCAGTGCCGCGTAATCAGCTGCCTCGTCACTGGAATCACTGTAATCCTGATCGGCAACCGGGGTAAAACCTTGGACACTATTAGCTGAAGTACCGTGTAGCCAGCCTTTTCTCAGGGTGGTATTAACATCGTCGGGCAGGCCTTTGACCAATCTGGAGATGCTGCCACCTGAACTGATCCCCCAGCCCATGCCCACACGGCCTGAGCCAGAACCCACTTTTATCCCTTTGCTTTGGTAAGACAGCACTATCGGGTAACTGATGTCTTTTGAACTTACATTCCACAATGGTAATTGAACTAATGGGCTACCGGAAAAATTGTTTACCTGAACCTGTGCGTTGGCATTGCCAAGGATCCCATATATTCCCAAAGTGAAGATTATGGCCCTGAATGGATAAAATAGATAGTTTTTCATTTCAATAATTGATATATGCTTGTAGATTAATTTATGATTTCGAATATTGATGTCTCTTTGATGGAGTTAAGGGCTATGTCCCAATGTAAGGTGAGCTTTTGTTGTTCCTCGTCCCAACTGCCCCCAGTGATGATGGCATAGCCGAAATGGGTCAGTACAGTAGGGCCGGCAGTAACTTTACCTTCACAATCTATTTCAATCTCAACTGGCAGGTCCATTACAACATCAATGGTCAAGAAATACCCGGCAGTTAAATCAGAGACAGTGTACTGCCCTTCGGCTGTTTTTTTAATGCTTGCATTGGTAATGGAACCATATTTACCCTTGGTTCCCCCAGTGGTTTTCCCCGACCAGCTTTTATTTTCCGGAACCGTGGGGCAATCGAAGTTCTTATTGTTTGCCTCTAAGGCCAAGGACAGGAGTATGAAAAGAATAAAGACAGATTGATTTTTCATAGTAGATTAAGTTTTACTAAAAACCTTACGATTAGTAAATAGTATTATTACTTTAATTAAAGTATTTCCTAAACGAGAGACCAATGTAAATAAAAATATATTAATGCATTTTTGGAGGGGGGGAATAAATACGTATGGATATTGCGGTAAATACTTATATACGTGGCCTATACTGGCTGGAAACGTACAAAAAAATAATTTTTTTTTTTTATAAATTGGGGTGGGATGTTGCATTTGATGACTCAAATACGCCTTCGGTGGTTAAATCCTCCCTCAGTAGACAAGCCCGCCTTCGTATATACTTAGGAGGGTAAGCCCACAGTTATCACCTGCTACTCACACCCTCCTTCGTGTAAAACTTTGGAGGTAAGTCTCAAACTCTCACTCACTCTCAAACCCAAACCCAAACCCAA
>CBDVAV010000175.1:0-8279 GCA_965372055.1 uncultured bacterium
TGGTCGATGGATTAAGAGACTATTTTGAGTCCATTGAAACCCTTTCCAAAATTAAATTTATAGGTCCTGGAAAATCGGGGGCCATGTTGGAAGGAAGCAAAGATTTTTCCAAGAATTTTATGAATACTTATGGTATCCCCGCGGCAATGTCAAAAACATTTACTGTTGAAAATATTAAAATTGGCAAGGAGTTCATTATGAACATGTCTCTTCCTGTTGTGCTAAAAGCAGATGGCCTGGCATCAGGGAAAGGAGTGATAATTTGCAATTCCCATGAAAAAGCCTTGATATCATTTGAAGAAATGCTGGTAAATAAAATGTTCGGTGAAGCCAGCGAAAAAGTATTGGTGGAGCAGTACCTCGATGGAATTGAACTTTCGGTATTTATTTTAACCGATGGTATAAACTATAAAATATTGCCTGAGGCAAAAGATTACAAAAGAATTAGCGAGGGAGATACCGGGCCAAATACCGGAGGAATGGGTGCAGTAAGCCCAGTAGCATTTGCAGATCAAAAATTCATCAGGAAAGTTGAAGATAGAGTGATCAAACCTACGTTAAGTGGGCTGAAAAGCGAGGGCATTAATTACGTGGGATTTATTTTTCTTGGATTAATGAATGTCAATGGAGATCCCTTTGTGATAGAATACAACGTGAGAATGGGAGACCCAGAAACCCAAGCAGTTATCCCCAGACTAAATACTGACCTGGTTGACCTCTTAGTGGCAGCAGCAGATGGCAAGTTGGACAGCATTAAAATGGAAACAGATCCAAGATCCACTTCAACGATAGTTATGGTTGCAGATGGCTATCCAGGCTCATATCCGAAAGGAACAGAGATCCATGGTCTTGGTGGCAACCACTCAGCGATGGTATTTCATGCCGGAACTAATATGGCTGGAGATAAAATAGTTACTTCAGGAGGAAGAGTGCTAGGGATCACCGGAATGGGGGAAAACCTTGAAGAAGCCCTGGAAAAGGCTTATGAAACTGTAGAAAATATTCAATGGGATGGTGTTAACTTTAGAAAGGATATCGGTCAGGATATTCTAAATTATGAATTAAATACATAGTTTGGTGTAGTGTGTTTCATTTAAAATTCCGTAATATGATTTATTTTTAACGGTGGTGAACGAATTTAGTAATTAGCACACTAACTAAATATCAAATAAAAAAATGATGGGATGTGACTCTTGCGATACCTTAGATGGGAAAGTAGCCGGATGCAAAAATAACGGTGGCTGTCTTACCGGAGGTTGCAATAAAATGAATGTATTTGATTGGCTGTCAGATATGGAAATCGTGACCAATGATGCGTTTGGTATTATGGAAGTCAGATTTAAAGGTGGCAGGAAGGAGTATTACAGAAATTCCGGGAAAATAGAATTTACAACTGGGGACGCTGTAATTGTGGATGTACCCAGTGGCCATCATTTAGGACACGTATCCCTACAAGGTGAATTGGTAAGGCTTCAAATGCACAAGAAAAAGATTTCGGAGAATGACGAGGTCAGAAACATCTACCGAAAAGCCTCAATTATCGATTTGGATAAATTCCAGAAGGTGAAAGACCGCGAAATGCCTGCCCTCTACCGTACCAGGAATATTATTGATGACCTTAAACTTGAAATGAAACTATCAGATGTTGAATTCCAAGCTGATAATACCAAGGCAACATTTTATTATTCGGCTGATGACAGGGTTGACTTTAGGGAATTGATCAAAAGACTAGCCACAGAATTCAAAATCAGGGTGGAAATGAGGCAGATAAGTTTGCGGCAAGAGGCAGGGAGGCTAGGAGGAATAGGATCCTGTGGAAGGGAATTATGCTGCTCTACCTGGTTGGGGGAATTTAGGACTGTTAGCACGGGTGCGGCGAGATATCAAAATCTTTCGCTAAACCCTAGTAAGCTTTCAGGGCAATGCGGTCGTTTAAAGTGTTGTCTTAATTATGAGCTTGATACATACATGGATGCTTTGGAGGATATCCCCCAGGTAAGCGTTCCCCTAATTACAGAAAAGGGTGAGGCAACACTTCAAAAAACGGATATTTTTAGAAAAATAATGTGGTTTGGCTTCAAAGGTGAAAGCACCTGGCATCCAGTTCAGGTGAAACGAGTGAGAGAAATTCTTGACATGAATGAAAATGGTAAAATCCCTGCAAATTTGAACGAGGACACGGATGTAGGAAAAGCTGCTTATTTCAAGGCTATTAACAGTGACTTGGAAAGGATGGACAAAAAGTATCGCTCTGGTAAAAAGAAAAAACGGTACAACAAGAATAGAAACAAAAACAGAAGGAGAGGCAGCAATTCTTAACGTGAAAATAACATTATATTCTATAATCTGTGCAGGCCTGCTTCTGCTTGATTCCTGCGATCCCCAGCGAACCTTTGAGAAAAACGTAGAAATTGAAAATCAACAATGGTTTAAAGACTCTGTGGTGATATTGGATTTTGTGATTCCCGATATCCAGACTACATACAATCTCTACTATAATATCAGGAACACTTCAACCTATCCCTATCATAACCTCTATATTACCTACACAATTGCTGATTCTACCAACCAGCCACTAGAATCTGATTTGATAAATCAAAATTTATTCGACCCAATTACTGGCAGGCCCTTTGGTACAAGTGGTCTGGGAGATATTTTTGACCATCAGTTTTTAATTCTTGAAAACTATAAATTTAAATATCGGGGCACCTATTTATTGAAATTGGAACAAACTATGCGCATCGATCCCTTAAACGATATCTTAGCAGTTGGAGGCAGGGTGGAAAAAGTTGTTTCAAAATGAATTTGTATTTCAAAAGATTGTATTGAGACTTAAAACTCTATCCCAACTTTAATCTTCTCCTTTTTCCTCAACAGTATAACTGTGGTGGTATCCCCCTTTTTAAAACCGGAAAGTGCTTTCATGTAACTCATCATATCCTTTACCTCAGTATCACCCATCTTTATTACAATATCGCCAACTTGAAGACCGGCTTTCTGGGCTGGTTTCCCTTCGCTTATACCATCAATTCGCATACCCTCATCACCATAGAGATAGTCTGGAACTACACCTAATGTTACAGTAAACCTGGGGGCACTTGTAGATTCATCTTTGGTCTTGGTAAAAGCAATCTTGTCTTTTAGATCAAGACTTGAGATCAGGGCATCAATAAATTGCACTATTCCTGCCATTCCCTCATAATTAAGCTTTTCAGCATCATCCGAGGGCTTATGGTAATCCACATGTTGACCAGTAAAAAAATGAAGTACAGGAATATCTTTCAGATAAAACGAAGTGTGGTCAGAAGGCCCCACACCTGACTCTTTTTTAATTAGCTTAAATCCTCTATCCCCAATTTCTTCCAAGGCTTTATTCCATTGCGGAGATGTCCCTACTCCATTTATTGCCAGGGATTTTTCTTCATTAAGCCTTCCTACCATATCCAGGTTTAGCATATAATTCACTCTCTCCATATCAATCGTGGCATTCTTACTAAAGTAATTTGATCCCCACAAACCCTGTTCTTCACCTGAAAAAGCAATAATCAGGTAATTGTTATTGGTGTTTTTATTTTTTAGTAGATCAGCAATTTGTATTATACTGGCAGTTCCGCTGGCATTATCATCGGCACCATTGTGGACAGCCTTCTCCCCCTTGTGCAGTGACCCAATTCCTCCGAACCCAAGGTGATCAAAATGAGCCCCAATAATTACTATATTATCTGAACCGTTGTCAATATATCCAACAACATTGTGCCCAATTATTGTGCTATCTCCATTTTCTCCAACTTTTGCTTCATCATGTGGGTTATTTGATGGTTTTACACTGAAATCCTGTATGTATCCATTTGTGCCTTTTGGAATCAGTCCAATAGCTTCAAATCTTTTCGCAAGGTATGTTGCAGCTTCCACCTCTCCTTTAAAGCCGATTTCCCTTCCTTCCAACGCATCTGATGCCAGAAACGATACATCCTTTTTCATTTGGCCGATATCCTGGGCAACGGCGTTGACGGCAACAGCCAAAAATAGAAACAGATAACTCTTGATTTGTTGTTTCATTTTGAGCGAATTTTCACTGGTGTCAAATTTAATAATTGTTAATTTCATAAATTAGCATCTTTATATTATCAATCAAAATGAAGAAGATAATTATATTGATTTTCATCCCGGCTTTGGTAGGCTATGCCCAAGAAACTAAAGAAAACGAAAAAACTCTATCTGATAGTGATTCCCTAATTTATCAAGGAGAAAAACATTTCAAAAATATCAGGCAATTGACATTTGGTGGGGATAATGCCGAAGCTTATTGGAGCTTTGATGACACGAAACTTATTTTTCAATCAAACTTTGCGGAATGGGGAGTGGAATGCGACCAGATATTTTTTACCAACTGGCAAAACGACAAACTTGAAAATAACCAGCCAAAAATGATAAGTCCGGGTAAAGGGAGGACTACTTGTTCATACTTTTTGCCTGGCGATTCAACTTTTGTTTATGGTTCAACACATCTGGCTGATGTGAAATGTCCCCCAGTGCCAGGCCGCAGGGAAGATGGTAAATATGTCTGGAAAATTTACAGTGGTTTTGACATTTTCAAGGCTAATTTTGAAGGTAATATTGTAGCTCAACTTACCGATAGCCCCGGTTATGACGCAGAAGCCACAGTTTCACCTCTTGGTGACAAAATGGTCTTTACAAGCATGAGAACGGGTGACCTTGAATTATTTGTGATGAATATTGATGGAATCGGGATTACACAAATAACCAATGAACTTGGCTACGATGGCGGTGCATTTTTCTCACCAGATGGTTCTCAGATAATTTTTAGGGCTTCGAGACCAAAAACCGAAGAAGAAATTGAAGAGTATCAATCACTACTGGCTGAAGAATTGGTAATGCCAACAAAAATGGAGCTTTTTATCTGCAATGCAGATGGCAGTAATTTAAGGCAGTTAACAAATCTCGGTGGCGCTAATTGGTGCCCTTTCTTTCATCCATCTGGGAAAAAAGTGATCTTCGCTTCCAACTATGAAAGTGAAAGAGGATTCCCTTTTAATTTGTACATGATCAATACCGATGGTACTGATTTGGAAAAAATTACAGCGGATGGTACATTCGATGCATTCCCGGTATTTTCAAATGATGGCAAATACTTGGTTTTCTCATCAAACAGAAATAATCAAGGCACACGTGATACTAATCTTTTTGTAGCAGAATGGATTGAATGATATTCAACTTTTAATTTTAAAAGAGAGATTAGGGTTGGGCTTGGCAAGCTAATTCTTTTAGGCTGCCTTAAAGTATTCCTTAATCTATATCCAACATTATTGTATTATCCTCAACCTTCCAGTCTGTCTTGAAATTCCTATTTTTAGAGGCATGACAGGTTCTTATAAGACCAACTCTGAAAATTTATTTATTCCCAGCATTCATAAACAGAATACAATAGTCATATCAACTATCTTCGGAAAACACAATATGTTCGGAATTTTTGGCTTACTAAACAAATAATTGCTATTTTTATTAGGTTTCTTTGGTTAAATACCAAAGACTCCCACAAGCAACCACTTGATTTAACTTATTTTAACCTAGATGCTAGAGCATATCCTGGGCATAAAGGACAACGCGGTAGTTGTCATTAATAGCAAAGGGAAAATTCAATTTGTTAACCCGAAAACAGAATCACTTTTTCAATTAAGCAGGGAAGAACTAATAGATAATGACTACCATGTCCTGATACCAAAACCATTTAGGAATAGACATAATCTTAGAAGTGGCAACTTTTTAACCAATCCAAGGATCCATCATATCGATGGAAAGGGGGAACTGTTCTGTCAAAGAAAAGATGGATCAATATTCTATATAGACATAACCCTAACCCCCTTTGAGTTCGATGGTGAAGTTCTTACTGCAGCACTTATTAAAGATGTAAGTGATAACAAAATCGCTGAAGATACGATCAGAAATATGGTATCAGTGGTTGAAAACTTTAGCGATGCAATTATTACATGTGATACCAAAGGAATGGTGACTAGCTGGAACAAGGCTGCAGAGAATCTATATGGCTATAATAAAAATGAGATAATTGGATCAAGGGTATCAAATTTTACTAACCCAAAAAATGAGAAACAAAGTTGGAAATTCGTTAGTCAAGCGTTAAAGGGAAAGTCATTTGAGCACTACGAAGTTGAAAGAATGCATAAAAACGGTTCTAAAATTATAGTAGATGTATCAATATTTCCACTAAAAGACAGGAACGATAAAATAATAGGCGTTGCTTCCATTTCCCGGAATGTAACCACAAAAAAGCAGTTGGAAATTGCCCTGGCAGAAAGTGAAGAAAAATTCAGAAAAGTATTTGAAGAAGGCCCCGTGGGAATTCATCTGGTTGACCATGATTTTAAAACCATACAGGTAAATGAAGAGATGACTAGGATTCTTGGATACTCGGAAGAAGAACTGTTAAGTCTCACTTTTCCTGATTATACCCACCCTGATGATCTAAACAAAGACTTGAAGCTCTCTAAAATGTTATTTAAAGGTAAAATCCCCAATTTCACTTTGGAGAAAAGGTATATAACAAAAGAAAATAAGTTGATTTGGGGTAAATTAACCTGTTCGGTAATTCGCAATAACAAGGGTGAGATTTTATACGGGATTGGCCTTATCGAGGATATCACGGAGAAAAAAGCCACGGAAAGTAAATTAATCAAAAAGCAAAATGACCTTCAAAAGGTTCTGGATGAATTATCTGATCGAAACTTTGAGCTTGACCAGATAGTGCACAAGACTTCTCACGATATCAGGGCCCCGCTAAGTTCAATTCTTGGCCTTATTAATGTCTTGCAGATTGAAAATGAGGATATGAAAGATGATCAATATATCAAGTTGATTAAATCTAGGATCCACAAACTTGATGAGATTGTGAAGTCCATGATTAAATATTCAAGGGCAAGCAGAACAAGAATAAATCATAGAAAAATAGATTTTGATAAACTAATCAAATCGTGTTTAAAAGACCTGGAGTACCTAACGGATTTCAGCCAGTTGGAAGTCGACACTACTATAATTGAACGGGACCGAAACTTCAAAAGCGATCCTCTTCGATTGCAAATCATCTTCAGCAATATCATCTCAAATTCCTACAAATTCATTAATCCTAGTATTGAGACTAATTATTTGAAAATTAGGGTCAGTCTTAAAAAAGATGCCGTAAGGATAACATTTTTAGATAATGGAATTGGAATCCACAAAAAACATATGGGTCACATATTTGACATGTTTTTCAGGGCAAGTTTTAAATCAGATGGTTCAGGTCTTGGCCTTTATATTGTTAAGCAGATAGTGGAAAACCTGAATGGCACCACCAATACCAAAAGTTCATTAGGAAAATATACAGAAGTAAATATCACCCTACCCTATCAGGTAGATTAGTACGTTTCATAATCATTATTCGTAATCTAATAATTTTAACAAGATCTTGAATAACATTTTATTCATGCTTTAATACTTCCAGTGGATTTATGGAAGATAATAATTACCTTGAAGATATCTGATGGAATATATCCTGGCCATAGATATCGGTACAACCTATTTGAAAGCTGCCACTTATGATTTTAGTGGAAAGTTGCATTCTATCCAATCCACGAGGATTACTACAAATAATCCGAAAGCCGGTTATTTCGAACAAGATGCTGACATAATTTTTGCAGTTTTTATTGATGTCGTTAGTCGAATTATAAAAGAGTTGAATAGTCCTCCTGAGGCAATGGTGTTTAGTGCTGCTATGCATAGTTTACTGGCCATTGATGAAAATAACAAGCCTTTAATCCCTGCCATGATCTGGCAAGATACCAGAAGTAAATCATTCAGTAATGCTCATAAAAATCAACTTCAACTGTATTTAAGAACCGGCACCCCGATTTATCCCATGTCCCCCCTATTCAAGATCTTGTGGATCAAAGCAAATGAGCCAGAGGTTTTCAACAATGCTTTCAAATTCATCTCCATTAAAGAGTACATAATTTTAAAACTTTGTGGAGTATATGTTGTTGATCACTCTATTGCTTCAGCATCTGGAATGTTGAACCTAAACCAATTGAATTGGGATTCAAAAGCCTTGGGGGTTGCTGGTATTTCACCCCAACATTTGTCTGAAGTAAAACCCATTAATTATCTACTTCCTTTTATGGCGGATGAATATGCCAACGAGTTAAAAATAAATCCGAAATCTCCGATTTACATTGGGGGAAGTGATGGATGCCTAGCAAATCTGGGTG
>CBDVAV010000176.1:0-8267 GCA_965372055.1 uncultured bacterium
AATATTACCTCCTTTTTAGAGAAAAATTTTTATTTCAATCGTCCCTCCTATGAGGCGGCCAGCGCACAGCGTCCTTTCTAATCCTGGGAAGCCGGGGGATCCTAGCTTCCACTCGCCTCAAAATAAGAATAAATCAGGAAAATCCCCTTGAGCTAGATTCGCTTTTGTGTCCTTTAATCAATTATTGAAATTTTCTTAACATTTATTTTCAAATAATACGATATTCCATTACCAAAAAACAAGCCAATAGGATTCTATAAGCCAATTTTGATTCCTAGTTGTTATGAAAAGAAGTTTTAGAAAGAAATGTGTTAGTTTCGCAAGTGTGTATTATAATATAAAGCAATTACAGTAATTGGAGATTGGAAACCTGAACTTATTTTGAGCCTCGGTGTTAATATTGCAAATCTTATAAATAAACGGCAGATGGTTCTGGTGATGTTTATTATTGTTCATAAACCCTCCTATTCCCAGATTGACACCATATTTCAGGCACCAACTCCACAAGTTAGAGGTATTTCTATCTTGAACCCAAATATTAGTGTAATTGGGGATTTTCAAAGTTCCTGGCGAAATCGGGCGGAGAAGAATTTTAAAACTGCTCTTAATGAAGTTGAGTTTTCATTTCAATCGGTTATTGATCCATTTGCCCGTGCAGATATATTTTTAGCATTGGAGAATGATCCTGAAACCGGTGAATTTGAAACGGTAATTGAGGAAGGATTCTTAACCACCCTCTCCTTGCCCTGGAACCTTCAGTTAAAAGTTGGGAAATTTAAAAACAAACTTGGACGTATTAATAAGTTACATTCCCATGCCTTGCCCATGATTCAATTGCCATTGGTATATGAAAACTATTTAGGGGAAGGACTGAGCGATGAAGGAATATCCCTAAGCTGGTTGCTACCCAACCCTCTTTTTTTCCAAGAATTGGTTATTGAGGTAACTGATGGCCCCGGCGAAAATCCTAGTTTTAAAAGGAGTGATAAAAATAAATATTTGAAGTTGGCGCATCTCAGAAATTTCTGGGACTTATCCCGCAATGCAACATTGGAGTTGGGAATAACCGGAATTATTGGTGTAAATGATTCTTCTCGAACTACCAAATTTACAGCTCTGGACCTTACCTATAAATTTAAACCCTTGCGGTTCAATACTTATAAATCCTTAACCTGGCAATCTGAAGTGTTTTTTAGTGATGCCGAATTGACTGATAATTCTTCAGCAAAAACATGGGGAGCGTATTCATTAATTTCTATGCAACTTGCACGACGCTGGTTTTTAACTGGAAGAGGTGATTATTCCCAGCGGCCACACACTTCCTCACTTAAGGAAAGAAGTTTAAGCCTGATGTTGGGTTGGTTTACCACCGAATTTCAAAAACTGGAAATGGAATTAAAAAGAACTACCGGTAATTTTACCGATTCATTTAACACGGCACTGGTGAGATGGATATTTATTATAGGGGCTCATGGTGCGCATCAATATTAAACAATGATTAATACAATTAAGAGATATAACATCAATTGCAGGCTGTTAAACATTCTATCAGTAATTATTATTCTTTTAGGTTCAAATGAACTCACTGCACAAAAGATAAAAGTTGTCACCACTTTAACCGATTTGAGAAGCATAACCGAGGAAATTGGTGGAGAAAAGGTGGATGTTTTTTCCATTGCCGTAGGATATCAAAATCCGCATTTTGTGGATCCAAAACCCAGCTATATTATAAAACTTACCAGGGCTGATATGTTTGTTACCATTGGCCTTGACCTTGAAATCGGATGGTCTGTTCCATTGCTCCAAAACTCCAGGAATTCAAAAATTCAAAAAGGGAGTATAGGATATGTTGATGCATCAGCTAATATCCCTTTGATGCAGGTTCCGGAAAATGTAAGTCGTGCGGGCGGGGATATCCATGTTTTTGGCAATCCCCATTATTGGCTAGATCCGGTTCTTGGAAAGCGCATCGCACAAAATATTTACCTGGGCTTGGTCAGGGTTTCCCCTGAGAATGAAAAATATTTTAAAGTGAACCTGGAAAACTTTCATCAAAAAATTGATTTAAAGATGAAGGAATGGAAAAGTAAAATGAGTAAATACGGGGGTGTCAAAATTATCGCGTATCACAACCAATGGTGTTATTTTGAACGCCAATTCGGATTGCAGATCGTGGATTTTCTTGAGCCAAAACCGGGTATTCCACCAAGTCCTTCCCAATTGGTAAAGGTGATTGATCAAGTAAATGAAAATAATATCAAAGTAATTATTATATCCCCATACTTTACCAATAAATCCGCAGAGGTAGTGAAAAGGGAAACCGGGGTTGAAGTTGTGGGATTTGCCACTTCAGTGCAAGCCTATTCCGAGGTGAATAATTATTTTGATCTCTTTGATTATAACATCAATAAAATTATCGAGGCACTGGAAAAATGATTTTCTAATGTTTGAAATGTTTCAACTTAGTTTTATGGTGCAGGCACTTGTTGTTGCACTAATCACCGGGATGTTGCTCTCCTACTTGGGCGTACATGTTGTCAGCAGGGGAATAGTTTTTGTTGATTTGGCCTTGGGACAGATTTCAATGCTGGGAGTGGCCACTGCCCAATATCTGGAACTTGGATTGACAGCCATACCAATAATATTTACTTTGGCAGGTGCAATCTTATTATCGTTAATCGATATAAAAGACAGGCGATTTAAACGAGAAGCTGTAATTGGTATCGTGTATGCATTTGCCTCTGCTCTTACAGTACTGATTATTGCAAATACGCCGCATGGAGATGCAGATATTCAGGAAGTCTTGTTTGGCAATATCCTGGCAGTAAGCTGGGGTCAAATTGTTTTAGTGGGAACTGTTTTTGGATTATTAATGATGCTCCATGCAGTATTTTATAAGAAATTCATACAATTAACCACCCATTTGTCAGATGAGCAAAACAGTAATGCCAAAAAACTAAACTTGTGGAATTTTTTATTCTTTATTTCCATAGGCTTGGCAATAGTTTTTGCCATAGAAATCAACGGAGTGATCCTGGTTTTCTCTTATCTGATAATCCCACCGGTGTGCGGAATGATTTTATCACGCAATATGTTTGGGATAATAATCATTGCACTGTTGGTAAGTATCCTTGGAAGCTTCTTGGGATTGCAGTTCTCATTTCACTTGGATTACCCAGCGGGATCTTCGATTGTAACTCTCTTGGGGACTATTTTCGTACTGATTAATATTGTTCCCCTGGTAAAGTGGATTAAAAAAAAGAACTGAAGAAAGTAACTTGCATTTTATTAGCCATCAACTATGAACATTTGAATATGAACATTTGGAAAAAGGTACTGATCGGGATTGGGGCAATAATAATTATTTCTGCAATGTACATTGCCTACATCATGTTAACTACTACTAGCCATAGTCCCGCAGATGAGGCTACATTCACCAGAGGCCCATTATCCATTACAGTTAACTATTGTCAACCCTATAAAAAAAGTAGGCTTTTATTTGGGGCTCAGGATTCGGAAGCCTTGGAAAAATATGGTAAAGTTTGGAGAACAGGGGCAAACGAAGCAACAGTAATCAATTTTAGCCAGGATGTTAAAATTGAAAATAAAATTATCCCTGCTGGGAGATACACTTTATGGACAATACCAGGAGAATCAAACTGGGAAATCGTTATCAATGCAGAAAACACCCCCGGCCATTGGGGAGTAAAATTTGGAGGTGTGGCAAACTATGATCAATCCAAGGACATTGTAAGAGTTAGTGTTCCTGTTCTAAAACCATCTAGTGAAATGGAGCAGTTCACCATACAATTTGATGATCTGGACAGTGGCGCAATGATGAAGTTAATGTGGGGGGATACAATGGTACAGTTATCCATTGTGATGATTTGATGCTTTGTAATAGGAAACTTTATTGGTTTACCAGGGTAAAGTAAAAAGTGCTTCCTTTCCCAATCTCAGATTCTATCCATATTTTACCGCCATGTAAATCCACTATTCTTTTACAATGAGCCAAGCCTATTCCTGAACCAGGAAAGTCAGTTCTACTATGTAGCCTCTGAAACACTATAAACACTTTTTCCTGATGGATTTTATCTATTCCAATACCATTGTCTTGAAAGGTAAACCTCCAATAATTATCAATTGCCTCAGCTATAATTTCTACTTCCGGTGCTTGGTCTTTATTTCTAAACTTGATTGCATTACTAAGAAGATTTTGCAACAATTGTTTTAATTCAACTTTATAACCTGTTATTATCGGCAATTTTTCATACACGATTTTAGAATTTGTATTTCTAATTACTGCCCTAAAATCTTCAACTAATTCATCCATTAGAAGATTGCAATTTATTTGTTCCCGTTCACTGGATTTGCCGGTTCTTGAATATTCTAATAATCCAATTATAAGATCTTGCATCCTGGTTGATGCATTGACCATATACTCAATATACATATCTGCGTTTTCATCGAGAGTTCCTTGGTATTCTTTTTTGAAGAGATAAATAAAGGAGTTGATGTTTCTTAATGGTTCTTGTAGGTCATGCGAGGCAATATAGGCGAACTGTTCCAATTCTTTGTTCCTACGTTCTAATTGGTCAATTCTTTTAAATAGAGCCTTGTTTGCACTCTTTTGTTCTCTTATCATTGGTTGCTGAATATAATCCTAGAAGACTCGAATAAATTTTGGTTTCAGATATTCCATTAATAACAATAAGCTATCAAATGGATTATATGCTATAAAAATAATTGATTCATTTTTATTTATAGAGAGATTCTTGTTGATCCCTTTTTCGGGAATGACATATGTAATTTATTATTGGAAATTGCAGGATTTTCCCATCTGAAAATAATCTAGTAAAGTAATAAATATGCGGAATAATATAATTTATCTTGGGAATGATAATTTAAAGGTGCTTCCTTCCCCTAATTCAGAATTTACGGATATGTTTCCCCTATGCCTGTTCATTACCTGGCGGCATAAACTAAGGCCAATTCCTGACCCACCTTTTCGTGTGGTAAAAAATGGCACAAATATCTTATCAATAACATCAACATCAATCCCTCCGCCATTATCAGTAATTTTAATAATTGTCCGTTCATTCTGTTCCATGGATGCCAGCTTTATAACTTTTTCTGAAACATGCTCCAGAGCATGAATTGCATTGCCAACGAGATTGATAAGTACTTGCTCCACCTGGCTTCCATCGGCATATATTTTAAGACTTGACTTCTCGATTTCCAAATGGACCCTTTCTTTCTCCAACAAGTCTTGTAAAAGCGTTTTTACATCCCTAAATAGATTTTTTATTGATAAATTTTCTTTCGTTGGACTTGGTATTACAGAGAGTTTGCGGTATCCGTCTACAAAACCAACCAAACCCTTGCTTCTGTTTTCAATGATTTCCAGTCCACTGACGGTCTTATTTATTACTTTTTCATCTATTTGACCAAGTGGAACGGCATTCTCGTTTTTTTTAAAATTCTTTAACAATGTTGCGGAAAGTGATGTTATTGGAGCCACCGAGTTCATGATCTCGTGGGTTAGAACACTGATCAGTTTTTGCCAAGAATTGACTTCATGGGTTTCAAGTTCAGTGTTGATATTTTGTAGTGAGAGCAAATTAAGGAATTGGTTTTTGATTTTTAGCCTTGAAACTTTTACGGATAAATGTAGAATTCCCTCGTCTGTTTGAAGGGGTAATATCTCCGGTTCACTTACTTTAAGGTTCGTGATAAGATCAGAAAGCCCTTCTTTTACAGTATTGAGTTGAGATAGATCAACAAGGTTCTTTAATCCCAGCAAATCAAGGGCAGAGTTGTTAACCAGTTGAATATTACCTTCATCATCAAAACTAATGAGGCCAACTTGAAGATTCTCAACTAAAAACTGAAAATATTGATGCTGATTTATATAATCCCTTTTAAGGTTTCGGATAACCTTATTGGCCTCTTCCAATGATTGATACAAAGCTTTGAATTTCCCAGATGCTGTATCGTGGTGGAATTTTAATGAATAGTCTTCACTCTTGATGGAATTAAAGAAATGGCTGATGTCTTGTTGGAATTTTCCAATAAATTGAACAAGCCAAAAGGTTTGTAATAATAGAACAAGCCCCAGGTTTAATGTGGTAACCAGATAACCGCTTTTCATCCAAAAATAGCTTATCAATATTGCATTTGCAGTGATGAGGATTATTCTAATCCAAATCCTAATGTTGAAGTAATTATAGCCCATATCTGTCCATCTTATTGTAAATTGTTTGCCGTGTAATACCAAGCTCTTTGGCCGCATCACTTAAATTACCGTTATTTCTCATAATTGCTTTTTGAATAGCCTGGATTTCCAATTCAGCTAAGGTTTTTGGGTTGCTATTTACATTTGGGTTATTAGCTGGACTGATCTGAAATGATTCGATTCCGATAACATTGGAATCTGTTAAAATAACTGCCTTTTCAATGGCATGTTCAAGTTCCCTTACATTTCCCGGCCAATGGTATTTTTGAAGGAATTTGATTCCTTTGGTACTTAATTTTAAATATTGCTTGTCATATTTGTCTTTGTAGCAATTCATAAAGTGGTGTGCTAAAGTTGGAATATCTTCTGCACGGTCTCTTAGAGCAGGCAGTTCTACGGTAATGGTATTGATCCGATATAAAAGATCCTCCCTGAAATCCCCACTGGAAACTAATTGTGGGAGTGGTTTGTTGGTGGCGGAAATCAGTCGAATGTCTATGGGTATTGGTCTATTCATGCCCAATGGCACTATCTCCCTGGTTTGAAGGGTGTTCAACAGTTTTGCCTGCAAGTTTGTTGAAAGGTTACCGATTTCATCCAAAAACAAAGTGCCTCCTGATGCTGCAACAAAACGACCAATCCGGTTGTTTTTGGCATCGGTGAATGATCCTTTTTTATGACCGAACAACTCGCTTTCAAAAATGGATTCACTGAGGGAAGCCATGTCAACAGTAAGAAATATCTCTTCAGAACGATTCGATAAACTATGTATTTCCCGGGCCACTAACTCCTTACCAGTTCCATTTTCTCCCATAATCAGGACATTGGCATTAGTGGAGGCAATTTTCTTAATTGTCACCTCCAAGGATTGCATAACTTTAGATTTACCTTTTACGAATTCAAGGTTTCTGAACCCATCCTTAACCGCTTCTTTTGTTTTATCTTTCTGATTTTCCAAATCCAATCTAGATTGTCTTAACATCATCCCGGATTTGATGGTTGCCAGCAGTTTATCATTGTCCCATGGTTTTAGTACAAAATCAATGGCACCATCCCTGATGGCTAAAACAGCCTGATCAACGCTTCCATAGGCAGTCATCAAAATCACTACTGCATTTGGGTCTTCCCTTAAGATTGCTTTCAACCAATAGAATCCTTCCTGACCAGTATTGATCCCAACCTTGAAATTCATATCCAATAGAATTACATCGTAATGATAGTCTTGGGTTAGTTTTAAAATGTTATCGGGGGAAGATTCGGTTCTTACTTCGTCAAACTCATCTTCCAGAAACATTCGTAAAGCTTCCAAAACATCTTCGTGGTCATCAATGATCAATATTCTCCCCATATTTCAATTTATTTATAATACAAACCTAAACTCTTATCCCACAATGTCAAATATTTTGACATTGAAGTGTCAAATAATTTTACATAACAATTTATCCACGATCATAAAACCCCTCTTAATTGCACAGATTGGAGTATTATTAGAGTTGGCATTAGTATTGAATATAGATTGTCATTTGAATAAATTTGTAATGACATGATCAGGAATTATCTAAAAGTTGCAATTAGAATTTTAATGAGGCAAAAGAGTTTTGCCATCATCAACATTTCAGGATTATCCATTGGGCTGGCTACGTTTATCCTAATCTATTTAGGGGTGAGGGATGAATTAAGATATAATATGTTCCATGAAAATGTTGATCGGATATATGCCGTTGGCAATGACCAGTTTTATGGAGATGATATATTTCATTTCAGATCGATGCCGACAGCTTTACAAAATGTTTTGGTGGAAGAATATCAGGAAATAGTAGCTTCTACACGGGTGGAAAGCCGTTCAATGGTATTCAGGCATGGCAATGACAGTTTTCAGGAAAGGGTTTGGTTTGCAGATCCTGATCTTCTAAAGATGTTTACATTTCCTTTGATGGTGGGTGATGAAAATACAGCCATGGGTGATGTCAATTCAATTATCCTATCAAAGGAAATGGCAACAAAATATTTCCCCGAAACAAATGCAGTTGGC
>CBDVAV010000177.1:0-8217 GCA_965372055.1 uncultured bacterium
ATGGTGTAAGTTTTCCATAATTTGTTCATTAAAGTTTATTTATTGATAAAAAATGTTTTGAGTTCGTAAATAGAGGAATCCCGATAGACCCGGCGTATTACACCGACATCCTGGGCATAGGTTTCAGAGATCACGAATTTTTCAAATAGATGAAAAGTAGTGATAGTTTCTATGTAATTATTTCCATTGACTATCATGTCTGAAGCTTTTTTAGTTATTTCAAAATTGTTTTGAAATTCAGATTTTTCTCCCATCTCATTGGGAAAAAAAAGTAAATCATTATCCAAGATACCTTTAGCAACCACTGTATAAAACAAGTAATATTTTGGATCATTAGGATTAACAGGTGGGCGGGGAAATATTTCATAGATAATAGTATCAGCCATTCCGGAATTTATCTTGACAGCATTTAATACTAATTTTTCATAGTCATCACACTCATCTCGCTGACTCTGTATAACCTGAATAGTCCTATATATATATATACTATCCGTAACCCCGGGTTCATCTATTTTTTCATATACCCACCAACTGCCTACTGGGAAATCGGTATAGCGTTTAAATTCCTCGGAGAGCAGCACGGTCACCATTTCGCTGTCTTTGCAGCCACAGCCGGGCAGCCACAATACTAAAATTAAACCAATCACTTTTAAAAATTTCATATTTTAATTGTACATATTAATATTAATATGTTAATATATTAAAAATTTGTTATTTATCAAAATTGAGAGCAGGACATGAATGTACCTGATGGATAATTCAACAAGTACCCGTGAGATAACGAAAAATATGGAAGGAATTGATGTATACCCATCAGATACATGTGATCTAAATACTTAGCATTTTCCATAATTTGTTCATTAAAGTTTATTTATTGATAAAAAATGCTTTGAGTTCGTAAATAGAAGAATCCCGATAAACCCGCCTTACTACGCCAACATCCTGGGCATATATCTCTGATACTACAAATTCTCCAATAGAATGAAAAGTTGTAATAGTGTTAAAAAATTCCATGCCATTTATATTCAATCTATCTTGTTTACCTATTATTTCAACTGTATATTTTTCATTCAATTCATTTGGCCAAAAGAAAAGAACATTTGAAAATAATGAAAACTCTTCTTTCTGCAGATTAGAAAAAATTGGAGCATTTAATACAAAATTGATTGAGTCTTTTAATTCTCTAGATGAATAATATGATCCTAAAATAATTGATTCAAAGTTGTAACATTTTTCATGTTTATTACTTCCTACAGCTTTCTCACTAGAATATATATATATACTATCCTTTACATCAGGTTCATCTATTTTCTCATATACCCACCAGCTACCTTCAGGGAAATCGGTATAGCGTTTAAAATCTTCGGAGAGCAGCACGGTCACCATTTCACTGTCTTTGCAGCCACAGCCGGGCAGCAGGAGCAATAAAGCCAAAGTAAGGATGGATAAGAATTTCATGTTATGGTTTTACCAAATATTATAATCCGGAACCTATTCCACAATAAAGTACTGGATAATTTTACCAGCAGACAATAGCGAAATTTAGGTATTTTTTGAAGGTCGTTTTGATTGAATCCTTCTTTATGATATTAAGCAGAACCCATATCAACCAAAATATGGATTATCCGGTCAAGCCGGATAATGACGTATGGGGTAAAAAGGGTAGTGGAAGTCAGGTGTTTGACCGTGAGATAACGCTTAATCAGAAATAAATACTCTCTTCACACGGTGGCTTACATTAGTGAGGATTTCATAAGGGATGGTGTTAATTTTTTTCGCCACTTCCACCACATTTAATCCTTTTCCAAAAATTATAACCTCATCCCCCTCTGATGCTGGAATTCCGGTTATGTCTACCATAGTCATGTCCATGCATACATTTCCTATTACAGGGGCTTTGTGCCCATCGATCAAAACTTCCCCCACACCATTACTGAAGCTTCTGCTAAAGCCATCAGCGTAACCAATAGGTATAGTGGCAATAGTGATATCATCATCTGCCTTACCGGACCGCCCGTAGCCAATGGTTTCCCCTTTTGTAACAGCAGTAATTTGGGAGATGATGGTTTTTAAGGAACTTACTTGTTCAAGTTGCCCCTGTTCAAGTTGGTTGGATTCCACACCATATAATCCAATTCCCAGCCTTACCATATCGAAATGGTATTCCGGGAATCTAATTATGCCAGCTGAGTTTACGATGTGTCTAACAGGTTGATATCCTACTTTTTTCTCAATTATATCAGCTGTTTCTTTAAAGATATTTACCTGTTCTATTGAAAATTCTGTATGCTGTTCTTCGTCCTGGCCAGCCAGGTGACTGAAAATGCTTTTTATATCTATCCATTCGGAATCAAGCAATTCGCAAAGTATAGAAACCTCCTTGGGGTCGAAGCCAAGGCGGTGCATCCCAGTATCCAATTTTAGATGAATACGTGCTTTGGTCTTGTTCTCCTTGCAATAGTTTAACAATGATTTCAGTATTTTTAAATTATATATTTCTGGCTCCAGGCCATATTGAAATATTTTATCAAAGCTTTCGTTTGATGGGTTCATTACCATAATCGGCAGCGAAATCTCTCTTTTTCTTAAAGCTACCCCCTCATCAACATAGGCAACGGCCAAATAATCCACTCGGTGAAATTGCAAGTGTTTAGCCACGATATAACTGTCACTTCCATAAGCGAAAGCTTTAACCATTACCATTACTTTGGTATTGGCCTTAAGCTTTGATCTATAATAATTAAGATTATGGGTTAGGGCACTAAGATTAAACTCCAAAACAGTTTGGTGTATTTTCTGCTGTAGTTTTTTAGCTATCTTTTCAAAAGAGAATACCCTGGCTCCTTTAATCAGGACCATCTCATTCTGAAAATCCATGTCACTGAATGCTTCCAGGAAAGATTTGGTGGATTTGTAAAATTTCCCCGGAATGTCAAAAGCCTGGTAATGTTTGTATATGTCCGGGCCTATCCCGATCAAGCGGTCGATGTTTTTATTGTGAAGGAGTTGGTTTATGGTATTGATGAGATCAGCAGAAGGAAGGCCTGTTTGAAGAATGTCTGATAAAATTATTGTTTTCTTTTTATGCAGGTTTTGTTGGTTGATAAAATCCAATGCTATTTCCAATCCCCCTAAATCGTTATTATAGGAATCGTCTACTAGATGGCAGTTGTTTATCCCAGACTTGAGTTCCAGGCGCATTCTTACCGGAACCAGGGTGGAAAGCCTACTTTGAATTTTCTTTGGATCAACTTTAAGATAAATCAGGAAAATTATACAGTTGATTAGGTTCTCGGTCGAAGCATCATCAACAAATGGTATAACAAACTTATACCGCTTTTTCTTAGAGATAATTTGCAGCCGTGTTGATGTATCCTCTTTTTTCCTTTTTACGTTAAAAGTGCCATTTTTCCCATAGCCCCAACTGATTAGTTTGGGGCCTTTTAGGTCTGAAAGTATTTTGTCCACGAGGTCAAAATTTTTATTGTAAATAACAACCTTTGAATTTTTAAACAGGATGGCCTTCTCTTTTACCTTTTGTTTTAGTGACTTGAAGCCTTCATCATGTGCAGATCCAATATTTGAAAAAATCCCTATCTGTGGCTTAATTATCTTTTCAAGGTTTTTCATTTCACCTGGCAGTGAGATGCCTGCTTCAAATATTCCGAGGTTATGCCCGGGATTCATCATCCAAACGGACAAGGGAACCCCAATTTGGGAATTAAAACTCTTGGGATTACGAATTACCTTGTAGTCGTCAGAAAGCATGTGGAATAACCACTCTTTGATTATGGTTTTTCCGTTGCTGCCGGTTATGCCCAATACCGGGTACTTGAATTGCTTCCTGTGGTTGGCTGCTATTTTTTGCATGGCGGTAACAGCATCGTTAACAACAACTACATTGCTTGATTTTTTTACCTCCGCATCAAGTGCTTTTTCAGATTCAATCACAAATTGCCTGAATCCCCTTTGATGGAGTTCAGTAATGTATTGGTGACCGTCATGATTTTTTCCCCTAATGGCAATGAACAGAGCACCATCGGTAGGAAATGCTTTGCGACTATCGAAGAATAGGTGCGTAATTGGAGTATTATCTTGAAAATGAAGTTGTTTCCCGGAAACAATCTTATGTAATTGACCAAAATGCAGCATTTTAAATATTCGGTTATATTTTCATGACCATCTCATATTGATCTAATTGATTTTCAAATCCCAGTTTGGAAAAAAAATTCTTAAGGCCATCAGCTTCTTTATTTACATTGATCAAGGTTAAGCTTTTTGTCTTTGAATTATTATAAATATAATTGATTAATGTAGTTCCTATCCCGTTTCTTCTGTGTTCTCTACCCACTGCTATGTGGCTGATCCTTCCTGGCCGGGGTTGATAGATGGCATATCCAACTAACTTGCCCCCCAACCGTGCCTCAATTATTTTTTCATTGGCCAGGTTCTGATTGATCATGCCTTCAGTATCAAGAAAAGATGGAAGGTGGTCAAAAAACTTTAAATAAGGTTTCCAATCTGGTTTTTCTTGCAAGTGTATTTCAATGTTCTTGTTTAGATTACTGATACTGGGGATCACCAATCGAAAACAATGATAAAATTTGGTTTTTTTAAAACCAATATCCTCATAGGTTTGAATTGCCCTATCATTATCAGTTAAAACTTCTAAAACACATTTCTTAACCACACAATATCTAAGCTCTGGAATCAATAAATCATATAACCTGGAGGTAATTTTCTGTCCCCTGAATTCAGGTATTACCCCAGTCCCACCATTATATGCTGATTTTTCCCCTTCATATTTGCCGATGCTGGTGAAAATGAATCCCACCATCTTATCCATAAAAAATGCCCCAACTGATAAACTGAAGTTAATATTGAGTTTTTCTACAAATTTTTTCTTAAATTCGTCCTTGTTTAAATTGAAAGGGACTGTATAATTTGAAAAGGCCAGATGAAAAGCTGAGTACATTTCATCAAAATCTTGTTCTTTTAGAAACCGTATATCTATCAAAGGAACCATTAACTTATTAATCCTGTTTCAATTTTAAACCAAATATTTGTGAATAAATAACATTTGAGGTTTCTTGACGTATACTAGTTAACCAAAGAAGCTTCAAATCCGATTCGTTTGAAAAGGACTATTAAATTTGTCGCATTATCGATTGCAATTAGCCTGCTGGTAACTTCAAGTAGCTTATCCATGAAGCAGGAACAAGAGAATATTGATCACGAATCAGCCAATTCAGAGAATACCGCTTCTTATAACACTCAGCCTACTTTGGACTTTACAACACCTATTAACTCCGACACCTTAAATGTAGGGAACAAGGATTTTATACAGGAGGATTTAACAATGGATAATTTAGAGGAGGACAAACGACCTGTTTTCAGTCCTGAAACCACCGAGGAAAAGGAAGAGGAAGGCCAATCAATTCTTTCTTTCAACTTTATTTTTTATATCCTTCAAAAATATAAGTTTTCCGATTTGATAAGTCCTACCTATTAGGAGGGGGGATCAATCAGCTTTAGTAGCCATAAACTTTTCAAGATCCGAGAGGCTTAGTTTGTGTTCATAAAGTGCCCTGCCGATAATCACTCCAAAAACACCCATGTCATTTAGCCGTTCCACATCATCTACATTTCTCACGCCCCCGCTGGCCAGCACACAAATACCGGGAAATCTCCGGATTATTTCTTCGTAAAGGTCAAAGGCTGGTCCTACCATCACTCCATCCCTTGAGATGTCCGTGGTTTTCACGTATTTTAAACCCCGGTTATAGAAATAATCAATATGGTCAAACAGGTTAATGGCAGTGTTTTTTTGCCAGCCTTTAACTGCAATTTTTTCATTTAAAGCATCTGCCCCCAAGGTGATCTTTTCCCTTCCATAAGAAATTATCCAACTTGTAAAAAGTTTCTTATTGCTAGTTGCCAAACTGGCAATTGTGATATAACTGGCACCGAATTCATAGGCTTTTATAATATCGCCATCTGTATGGACGCCTCCACTATAATCAATTTTTAGGTCGGTATGTCCAGTTAAATCTTCAATAACATGGTAATTGACAGGCTCACCTCTCCTTGCACCATCTAAATCCACCAGGTGCACAACTTCAACACCATGGTTCTCGAATCTTCTTGCCAGATCGATGGGGCTTTGTTTGTACGCTGTTTCACTGGTGTAGTCACCTTGTTTTAACCGTACAATCTTGCCATTAAGGATGGAAATGGATGGAATTATTTGAATCATTTTACCGCAATCAATAAATTTGGTTCAAAAAGATCATTATTAAGATAAATCTCAATAATAGAGCTAAATCATAAGGTAACAACAAATTCTGAGCGAATAAGAAAAGTAATAAAATTATTTGATATTAACAAGTTTAAAGCCTTGTCCGTGAACGGTAATGATTTTAATATTCCCGTCCTTTTTGAGGTATTTTCGGAGTTTCGTGATGTAAACATCCATACTGCGGGCATTGAAATAACTGTCGTTGCGCCATATCATCTTTAAAGCCAAGCTTCTGTCAAGGGTCTGGTTCATGTTTTGACACAGTAACTTTAGTAATTCAGTTTCTTTAGAGGTGAGTTTCTTTGAGGATCCATTAAAAGTCAACAGTTGCTGGTTATAATCAAAATTGAATTGTCCAAATTTGAAGATGGTTTTAGTATCATCGTCCGATAATCCTTGAGGGGTCCTGCGAATTATTGCCTTTAACCGGAGCAACAATTCCTCCATACTAAATGGTTTGGTGATATAATCATCAGCCCCAATTTTAAACCCATGGATAGTATCTTCCTTCATGGTTTTGGCAGTCAGGAAAATAAGTGGTGTTTGCCTATCTGTCATCCGTATTTCTTTGGCCAAAGAAAACCCATCCTTCTTTGGAAGCATTACATCAAGGATACAAAGGTCAAATACTTCTGATTTATACGCCATTAATCCCTCCTCGCCATCTTTACAGAGTTTTGCGTCATACCCTTTTATGCCCAAATATTCCCTTAGGATATGGCCAAGGTTTGGATCATCTTCCACGATCAATAGTTTCTTCATACTTGTTTATTTATTAGGTAGTTTAATAGTGAACTTGCTTCCTTTTTGCAGTTCGGATTTTACTTCGATCTGACCATTATGTTCCTCAACAATTGTCTTTACGTAACTAAGCCCCAGACCAAACCCTTTGACATCATGTACATTTCCAGTAGGTACACGATAGAATTTGTCAAAAATTCTCTTCATTTGATCCTTGCTCATTCCAATACCACGATCTTTAATTGATATTAATACATCTCCGTTCAGGGTCTTTGTGGTTATTGAGATATCAGGGATACCTGGGGAATACTTGATGGCATTGTCAAGCAAGTTATGAACCACATTGGCCAAATGAACTTCATCAGCTATTACAGCAGGTGAATTCACATCCAGAAAAGTTCTGATTTCACCTCCATCTTTATTGACCTGTAGCTCAAAATTTCGGATAGCCTGATTGATTAGTAAGTTAATATCCACCCTTTCGAAGTTCGGTTTATAGTCTTTCTTATCCATGGTGGCAATCTGAAGTACTTTTTCGACCTGTTTGGCCAACCTATTGTTTTCATCCCGGATAACTTTTAGGTATCTGTTGTACGATTTAGGGTTCTGATTGATTTCTTTTTCAGTTAATGCTTCACATGCCAGGGATACTGTTGAAATGGGGGTTTTAAACTCGTGGGTCATGTTATTGATGAAATCATTTTTAATCTCAGATAATTTCTTCTGCTTGATTATGGTTAAAATAGCATAAGCAAAGCACCCAATAATCACGAGGATTAACACTACTGAAGAAGTAAGGGTTAGCCATATCTGTTTGAAAAGGAATTGTTTTTCATCAGGAAAATTTACCATTAGGTAATTAGCGTTACCTATGATGTCATTGGGAAACATGGTTGCTTTCAAGTTTGACTTCTTCAGATCTTCTATATTGCTGACCTGGTGAAGCATGACCGGCTTATCATCTTCACTGTTGAAAACACCAAAGTCATAATCAATATGAATACCTTTATTGGAGAATTCTTCCTGTAACAAGGAGTCAAGCATTTTTATCTTAATCCTTTTCTTGATCTTTTTAGGGCCGGTAATAATTTCGTCCAGAACTATGGTAACCAATTGGGATTTCTAGTTTAAATTTTCAAATAGATTGTTTGCAAAGATTGGGTCAATTTCTAAAGTCT
>CBDVAV010000178.1:0-8208 GCA_965372055.1 uncultured bacterium
CCCACTGGTTGTATTTCCCTATACAATGACTCATAATTAAAGTCTTTGACCACCCCCACAATGTTTACTTTTCTCTCATCGTTTTCCCCCTTGTTTATAATAATATATTTACCAACTGGTTCTTTTAATCTAAGCCATGTTACTGCTTGTTGGTTGAGAATAATACCAAAGGAATCAGAAGCAATATCGTTTGATAAATTTCTTCCATCAACCAACTCCATGTTGAGAGTAAGCAAAAAAGTGTCATCAATTCCCAACCACCTGATTCCATCCCCTCCTTCTTCACCCTCAACCTGGAAATCCCTCACTTGGAAACTTTCTGTTGCCATTGATGGAATTCCAGTGGAAAAACTTGCATCCAGAATCTCACTATGGGAATTAAGAACGTTTTTAAATTCCTCCCTTCTCTCATCTATCTCATTGTCGTTTTGAATGATCAAAATGTTTTCCCTATTGTATCCCAGGTTTTTACCCCTGATATACTTAATCTGGTCATTGACTATCCAGGTGGAGATGATTAAACCAATGGAAACCGTAAACTGAAATATTACCAACTTATTCCTAAGTCCTCCGCTTTTAATATGGTGGGAAAGTTTACCCTTTAATACTTCACTTGGGCTAAATGCTGTAAGATAAAATGAAGGGTAAATTCCTGCTAACAATCCTACAAGAGTTGCAATAACAATCATTCCAGCTACGAAATACCATTTATCGAACAAGCCAACCATAAAATACAATTGAAATGTATCTATCAGAAATAAATAAAACAGTTCCACTAACCCAAGTGCAATAAGAATTGCAATAAAGGAAAACAATAAACTCTCAACCAGGAATTGACCTATCAACTGAGTTTTATATGATCCTAAAGTTTTTCTTATCCCCACCTCTTTTGCCCTTTGGGCACCCAATGCTGTTGATAAATTTGTAAAATTAATGCAGGCAATAAGAATAATGAAAAGAGCAATTAAGGATAGGACATAGACATATTGGATATCCCCATTATGACGCATTTCCCTCAAATAATCAGATCGCAAATGAATGTCGGTTATGGGCTGGAGGCTGTAGACCATAGAATTGCCTTCCCTTTTAAATTGATCATAGTCTTGTCCCATATGGGACATGGTATGATTTTCAACAATTTTATCCAATTTGGGTTCAATATCTGCCAAGGCCTTTTTCCCTGTAGTATTTTTGTTGAGCCTAACATAAGTATGCATGAAGTTCCAGCCCCAGTTTTGGTTGTTCATAAAGAAACCATTGGATGAAATTATTATTTCAAATTGCTGATGTGAGTTGTAAGGGATATCCTTCATGATGCCAGTAATATGCCAAAGGGTTCCACCATCTTTGCCGCCAAGGAGGTTTCTGCCCACTATTTCATTTTGGTCATAAAATTCCTGGCCAAAATATCGAATAGCAGCTGACTCCGATAGCACTAAGGATCCCGGATTGGTCAAGGCACTTTCTTCATCTCCGGCCAATAATCTATTGCGAAAAACACGGAAGTAATTTTTATCAACCCTATAAACATTGGTTTCCCTAAATACATTGGCAGAGTCAGTATCTGGGCGAAGAGTAAAATCGGTTCTTTTGAATAGTCTTGTAGCATTTTCCACTTCAGGGACTTCATTGAGCAATACATTGGCCAGTGGAGGTGGGGATGTGGCTTGGTTTGCCCAAGACCTAGTGATTACTCTGAAAATCTGATCTGAGTCTGACCAAAACCTGTCGTAGATAGATTCATTATAAACATAAAGGGATATTACTATACAACTTGCCAACCCAATGGACAAGCCGAAAATATTTATTATGGAATAGGTTTTATTTCTGATAATATTCCGCAGTGCTATTTTGAGAAAATTAATCCACATATTTTTCTTCTGTTATTTACTGCTTGTTTCCAAATATAATACCAAAATATATCTTATTGATATTCTGTATGTTATGTATTTTGGAATTAATCATCGTGTATCATAATCGTTACACAGTGCTGTATTGTTTTCATTACACTTAGAATATAATTTCAATAAATATTTTAAAATTAATCCTTATGCCAAACATTAGTGAATATTAAATTCTCATTGAAGAAAACGTATATAATGTCAAATTAAAATCCATATCCCAATTATTTTCCAACAATGTAAAAAGATATTTTTGCTTTATTAGTTACTTGCCCTAATTTCGGCTTTCTTTAAATGTCACACTATGAATAAAAAAAATAGAACTATAGCTTGTGTTTTTGTTTTGCTATTTACTTCTACAATTACATCGGGCCAAACTGTAAACCAGTATGAAATATCATTTGATAATGCAGTGCATCACGAAGCAGTGATCAAAGCAAACTTTTCCAACCTGGAAAATAAAGTGCTGGAACTGAGAATGAGTCGCACCTCACCCGGCCGTTATGCCTTGCATGAATTCGCAAAAAATGTCTATAATTTCAGAGCATTTGATGAAGCTGGCAATAAGTTAACTGTTACCAGGCCAAATCCTTACCAATGGAATGTCTCAGGCCATAGCGGTAATGTAATGATTGAATATACTTTATTTGGTGACCGTGGAGGCGGAACTTATTCCCAAATTGATGAAACCCATGCCCATCTGAATATTCCCGCTACCTTCATGTTTGCATTAGGCCTGGAACACCGGTCTGTAAACGTTAGTTTCATGCCCCGGGAAGATCTGGGATGGAAAGTAGCCACTCAATTGAAATCATTGGGAAACAATAAATTTTATGCACCCGATTTGGATTATTTTATGGACAGCCCAACGGAAATCAGCAATTATACATTAAGGGAATGGGAAGAGAATTCTAATGGAAAATCATATAATATCAGGCTAGTACTTCATCACCAGGGAAGCGATGAGGAGGCTGACAATTATACTGAAATGGCCAAAAAAATAGTGACAGAGCAAAAGGCGGTATTCGGGGAACTCCCGGATTTTGATTTCGGGGAATACACCTTCCTTGCCTGTTATATGCCCAATGCCAGCGGTGATGGGATGGAACATCGTAATTCGACAGTATTGACCAGTACCCGATCTCTCAGTAATGCAGCAAATCGTTTAATTGGTACTGTATCCCACGAATTTTTCCATTGTTGGAATGTTGAAAGAATTAGGCCTCGGTCTCTTGAACCTTTTGATTTCAGCAAAGTCAATATGTCGGGGGAACTTTGGTTTGCCGAAGGTTTTACCAGCTATTATACCGGGTTGATGCTTTGCCGTGCCGGATTAAGAACCCCTGAAGAATACGTACAAGGCCTGGCCAATGGCTTGAATTATGTTTTGAATTCCCCCGGAAGGGATTACTTTAACATCATTGAAATGAGCTACCAGGCACCTTTTGTTGATGCTGCACGATCGGTAGACCCTGTTAATTTTGGCAACACTTTTATCTCATATTATACTTATGGGAGTGTTGTGGCACTGGCGCTGGACCTGCATCTCAGAAACCAAACTGGAGACCTCAACCTGGATGGATTTATGAGAACTGTTTGGGAAAAGTATGGAAAACTAGAAATCCCATATACTGTAAGAGACCTGCAAGCATCCCTTGCAGAATATGCGAGCCTTGAATTTTCCAACCAGTTTTTTGAAAATTTCATTTTCAAAAGTACTGCTCCCGACTATACATCATTGTTGATTAGTGTTGGTGTTTCATTCAAAAAAGCCACTCCTGATAAAGCCTACCTGGGGCTAAGTGTAAGTCCTCAAGATTCATCCATGATCATCAACAATTATGTTAAAATCGGTAGCCCTGCCTACATAGCTGGTTTGGAGAAAGGGGATATCATTACTTCAATCAATGGACAAGCACTAGACGGAGTCGAGAGCTACAATAAGATTATGGAAGCCTTTAAACCAGCTGATCTGGCAGACTTAACTTTCCTAAGGCACGACGAAGAAAAAACCACAAAACTTACTTTGGGCACTTCAAAAGAATATAAAACAGAGCTATCTGAAATTAACGGCAAAAAACCGGATAAAAAAGCCCTAGAAAAAAGAAAGGCCTGGCTTGGTTCAAAAGCAAATTAATTTGAAAAAGATTGAATTATCATGATGAAGACACTGATTTGGATAGGACTTGGCGGATTTTTGGGGAGCATATCGCGATTCTATTTGCAGTCGGTGGTTAACCGCCACTTCCGTTCTGAATTTCCCTGGGGGACTTTTGCTGTAAACATATTAGGTTGTTTAATTATTGGTGCTTTATATGCCCTAGCAGAAAAAAACAGGGTATTTGCACCGGAATTGAGGCTCTTCCTGATGGTGGGATTTGTTGGTAGTTTTACTACCTATTCATCATTTGCATTGGAAAAATTCCTATTGTTTCAGTCAGGATTTGGTTTAATTTCAATAGGGTACCTTATAGCCAGCATTGTGGCCGGACTGGCCGGGGTTTATGGCGGATATTATTTAGTTCAGTCCGTGGTTTGAAAAAAATAGCTCGCCGCAAGCGGACTGGGTAGGTATCAGTCTGAAATTATTTAGACCTTACAGTGACTGGAAATTAAACTACTCCCACCTATAAGCTACTTTAACACAATGAATGTCGAACAAGGAACACCGAATTATGATTTTCAGAAGTAGTTGCAAAACTATTTCACTTCAACATTCAAGAAAGCTTCGTGAAATATGTACCTGCTCCCAAAATAGATCACATGAAATAACTTCAATAATCTGAAATCGTTAATCGTTGATCGATATTCAATAACACTAAAGTTGTCCCCTAAAGGCGTGGGAGTTTAGCCCATCCTAATAACTGGAATTAAATCCCTGTCCGTCCTTCAGAAGTGGATTTGCTACTTGTGCTTCCAATTATATTGATCAAGTTCCTCAAGGCAAGCTTTCAATAGATCAATACTTCCCTGAATATCTGATTTATTGGCCATCTCTATCACTTGGTGCAAGTGCCTGGTGGGTATACTGACTGCCCCGGAAATTGCACCATTTTTTCCCATCCTTTGTATGCCTGCAGTATCTGTACCCCCAGCTGTAAGTACTTCTGTCTGCCATTTGATCTTATGTTTACCCGCCGTTTTTTTCATGTACTCTACCATGCGATAATCACAAATGGTAGAAGCATCCATGATCTTGATGGCAGTACCTTCCCCTAACTTTGTCACCATTTCATGGGGCTGTGCCCCAGGGAGGTCAAAAGCAATAGTGGTATCCAGCCCGAAACCAAAATCCGGGTTAATCTGGTGAGCTGCCACATTGGCTCCCCTGATCCCAACCTCTTCCTGAACAGTAAATACTCCGTAAACATCATACGGTGGACTTTTTAGATTCCTAAGGGTTTCAATTAACACGAACACGGAAACCCGGTTGTCAATGGATTTACAGTTAACACAATTGCCCATTTCTATTAATTCCCTTTCCCTAGTGATAGGGTTTCCTACGGCTATATATTTTTCCACCTCTTTCTTTGTCATCCCCATGTCGATGTAATAATCTTTTATTTGAGGCAGTTTTGTCTTTTCTTCAGCCGACATCACGTGGATCGGTTTGCTTCCCATTACCCCTATCATGTCTTTATTACCATGAATTATTACCCGCTGTGCAGTGAGTGTCTTGGGATCAAATCCACCTAAAGTATTAAACCGGATAAAGCCATGATCATCAATATGGGTAACCATAAAACCTATTTCATCCATGTGTGCTGCTACCATGGCTTTTTTTCCGCTGGGGTTGTTTTTACCTTTTACCAAAGTCATCACATTGCCCATGTTATCTACTTCAACCTTATCAACCAATGGCTTTACCTCGTTGATGACGATCTCCCTGATGCGGCTTTCATATCCCGGGGCTCCGGGAGCTTCGCAAATTTGTTTGAGCAATTTTACATTCACTTTCATAAGGCTGCTAATTAACGAACGGCAAATTTAACCTTACCCATGATATAAAAAGGATTGTGGAATAAGATATTCATTAATTATTCCCAATCGCCATCAAACCCATCCAAATTTAATAAGCGATTTGCTAACCCTTCTGGTAAACAGGCCAGCCACTAAGATAAGTCCTATATTCAAACCTGGATGGAACTTGGAATATACCTGCATTCCTAAAATGATTGTGGTAAGAACGAGAAATAAACAAAAGGTTGCCAAGTTTTTCCTCATTACCCGGTATGGTTTTAGTTGACCACCCAATTCTTCGGGTATTTCAGAATCAGGATTAATACCGGCAAGGTGGGCTTCTATTTTTGGCTGTAACCCAAAGTGTACATAAGACAACAGACCCATGAGCATTAATAGCAAAAGTGTCTTCACTAAGATTATCCAGTTCATCCATAGTGCAGCAATGCCCAAGGGCCCATAAACCAGCAGCAACACTCCAGTTATCAACACTGTTAACTGAAAAACATAACATCGTTGCGCCCCATGTTTAATAATGTTTTCCATATAACGATCAGTAGCATAGGTAAATTTAGGGCCCATTAAAGCTCTTTCATTTACTACAATGAGGTTAAACAATGGCACCGACATCATTACGAAGCCAAGCACATGCAACACTTTCAAAATTTGGTAAATCATATCCATAGTTTTATCAATTATTTAGTTAGAAAGTCAAAACTTTATCGCTTTCCCTTATCATACCGTGTAAATCTTTCATGGTTGCCAAAGGGCAAAGCTCATCTTCCTGGAGACCCCTTAAATCCATACAAGTTCCGCAAGCAAGTATCTGTCCTCCATTATTAACCAATGTCTCCATTTGTTCGGTAATATTAAATTTAGCATTATCAAGTGACTGACTGTCCACTCCATTTGCCAATAAAAAAGTTTTTACATCATCCCCTTCCTTTAAGGCGAAATTTCCAAGCCGGAAGGCGTTCCATACAGTTTCGGCTTCATTCGAGTAGACCACAATCCCCAATTTCATATGTTCTATAATTTTTTTAAAAGTTTACTTGTTTCCTCCATCCTTTCAATCAGTACTTCCCTCATTAATTGACAAGCTTGGGCAACTTTAGGTGTAGAGAGCTTAAAGAAGCTATTTAACCCCTCCTTGCGTTGTGCTAAAATACCCTTCTCTACCATTACTGAAAGGTGCTGTGACAGACTGGATTTAGCGACCCCCGTCTTTGTAGCTATCTCACCGAAATTAAGTTCATTATCCTGCAATACATCAATAACCTCAATACGAATACCATGTGCCAATGCTTTGCAAATATCAGCGTGCATCTGATAGATCTTCTTTTCAAACATAGTTCTCCATCTATTCTGTAGTACACTAATATATGAATTAGCGAACTAGCGAACTAGTGAATATGTCATATTTAGTGAGAATCTATATATTAGACGATCAATTTATCACAAGATGAAAGATATTGTTATTCGTACCTACTGGCTTTGGTTCAAAGTTTGATCTTTTGATTGAAACTCGAAGTAAGAAGCCCAAAATTCTCCTTCGCAAGTATGCTCGATACCCAATTTACTCATTCCTTAGAATCTGAGCCGGATTGATCAATGCCGCCTTAATGGCCTGACGGCTGATAATGAAAACTGCTGTACCAAGCAATAACAGGCAAGAAAAAACATAGATCCAGGGACTGATTTCAATGCGATAAGCAAATCCGTCCAACCACATATTCAAGACAAAATGCATTACTGGAAAGGAAATCAAGGAAGCTATCAGGATCAACTGAACATATTTACTACTAAGCAGGATCAAACTTGAGGCTACTGAGGCTCCCAACACCTTTCTGATCCCCACCTCTTTCAGCCGATTATTGATCATGAATGATACCAGACTAAACAAGCCCATACATGCCAACAGAATAGCTAAAAGTGAAAATGCAGCTATCAAGTAGGAGAGCTGTCTTTCGTTATGGTAAAGTTGGTCAAGGTGGCCGTCCATGAACGTGAAATCCATGGGAACATCCAAGGCAACATTTTTCCAATCTGCTTCTATGGAACTGATTTGTTCGGCCAGGTTACCAGGGGCAACCCTCACATACATCTGTTCCAGATCTATAAATGGCATCACTAATACCATAGGCGCTATTTCATCGTGCAGTGTGGAAAAATTAAAATCTTCAACCACACCAATGATTGTCCGTGGGCCGGCAATAGAAAAGAACTGCACTTGTTTACCAATAGGATCATCCAGACCAAGGTGGGCTACGGCTTTTTCATTCAAAATAATTGTCTGTAAAGAATCCAATGGGTTTCCTTCAATAAAATCCCGACCTTCTTTTAACTT
>CBDVAV010000179.1:0-8194 GCA_965372055.1 uncultured bacterium
TGATGGTGGTGGGCCTTTTTACTCAGATGTAAGAATGTGATCAATCAACAATGATAACGAGAAGCAGAATATATAGGAAGGAAATCATTTTAAGAATTTCCATAGCAGTTAGATGATAGGAAAATTCAAAAAAAAATAATGACTTTAAATGGAAATCGTTATAAAATTCAACGGTTGATTTAACATTAGAATATCAATACTTTATGATAGGATTCAAGCAATTTAACTATGACTAATATTCATTTTATATGGTGGGGGCCACCTCCCAGTACCAGTGACAAAATAGGGCGCCAAAATTGCTTAAAATTTCCGAGCGATATTACTAAGGTTATAAGTAGTGAAAATCTTGATGTTGAGCTTATTTTTTGGTGTCAAGAGGCATTCGCAGGTGTTTTCAAAAACGCATTCCAAAAAGATTATAATGTAAAAATTACACCTCGCAATTGTAGTTCTGTTCAAGAAATTGTTGGTGATTTATATGTTGGAGAATTCGGATTATGGATGCATCTAGCACAAAATAATATAATGCAACTAAACAGCAGCGGAGTTGGTATAGCGGTCAAAGATCTACTTAGTCTGATAATCCCATACTGTTACGGAGGATTTTACTTCGATACTACAATGGTGCTTGATGATAGTAGACAGCTAGTAAACGCATTGAAATCGCCACCCAAAGTCCCAAAAGTGACTGATATTTCCGAGGGAAAGAGTTTTCTAGTTCACCAGCCATTGCTAGAAACAGAGAAGGCAATTAAAGTAGGGTTTGATTGGTCTGATAATGAATATCAAATAACGGTTCCCCACATTGACGTTTGGGCTTATTATTCAACAAAAAAGGTGTTCGCATTTGAATTAGCTATGAAGAGCTATATAAGAAGATGCAACCGTCTAGGTTTATATCCTGGAGGAAAATCCATTATTGGTTTGGATAAAGAAGGTGTAAACTTACTTATAGGGAATTTAAGTGTGAGATCAGTTTTAGATGGTTTTTTATTAGCTAGTTATGCTAATGAAAATTACGATCAATTTGAAAAACGTTATTTGTGGAAAGCAACATCTGGTGATCAAGTTACGGTTAATGGAAGATCTTATAAGAATACATTTAAAGTTTCTGATTTAGGAATTAGGAAATACTATGCCAATGAATGGAGATAAAAATAAACAGAAGCCATGTTTCCTCAAATCAACAATGAAACTCTAACTATTGATTCGTCTCTAGGACAATCCTTGAATTGGTTGATGAACGAGTGTTATGGGAATATACCCATCATAATAAATGATGCTCAATTAACTAATAAAGATGAAGCTGGTAAATGGATAGAGGTTGAAGGTATTTCAAGTTTTCTTAATTACGCCAACATCCCAGTTACCGCAAGATTAGAGCTGGATACAAATGGCAATATTCAACTTCTGATAAAATATTTATTAATTGATGCCACCCCTTCTGTAAATGGTTGGAAGTTTTCTGCAGGTTTTCCTGATCTCCCCGCAACACCGAGTTATATAGATATATTGACAACAGACTATACATCTCCCCTGGATGACTTGGATTTATATGATGCTTTTTTCGTAGTAACTTCAATTAAAAGGGATGATAATGAATTTGATATAACTCTCAATAAAGGTATTAATTTTGTTAGTCAAATGAACCCCAACGGATTACTGGGCATTTTTAAAGAGTCCCTTGGGGGTAGCAAATGTATCTTATACGGCACCATTACGCTTCCTAAAAATTCTTCTGAAATCGAATCTTTAGGTATTTTCCAATATCCCTGGACTTTGAGAAACCCCGTACCCGGAATCTGCCTCCAAGCAAACCTAGGTATTGAGTTATCTCTCTATAATAATAAATTAAGTAATGTTCTTTTTCATATTTATTCTCCTACATCAACCAAATGGCTGGATAAAAACCAATCCTATAAACCAATAGTGTGTTTTGAAGTAACGCTGGAAATTCCCAGCGCCGATGTTCACCTTGATATCTCCGCTTGTCTTTCGCCAGGGTCAAAAAACTTGTTTTTCAGAGGAGATTTTGAAAATGTAGTCGTAACTAATTTGGCCAATTTAGTTGATATAGCTGGAACTAAGGATTTAATATCATTTATGCCGGAACAAATTAAGGATGCAGCTGATAAATTAGGTGAAATAAAGTTGCAAAGCGCAGCAGCAATTATCTCCTTTATAAATGGATCCTATAATTTGGTTTCGACACATTTTACACTCGGTTTTCCTGAATTTGACTGGCACATTTGGAATGATCATCTTACCGTTAGCAACATCAGCTGTGGCTTTTCGATTCATCAACCTTTCCAATCACCAAGAACAAGCGTAAATGTGCTTGGAACTTTAATATTGGAGAATGTTCCTTTTAGTGTTTCAGCCAACACAATAGGTGATTTTGCTGTAAGCGCTGAACTTATAGACAATCATACTATTCCACTACAGGAGCTCATGCGAGCATATGCTCCTTCAATACCAGCACCGGGAAACTTAGCAGTGACTGCGATGCAGATGTATATTGTTCCAGGTAAGTTTTACGATATGACAATGGCTGTTGCAAGCAAGCCAGACGCATGGATTATCCCCCTTGGTCCAAAAGGGCTTGAGATTAATGACATAAGTTTGAATATAAACCTTGTGGCTGGAGGATCTTTGAAAGGTAACTTTTTAGGCACTGCAAGTTTTGGGAACGCTTCCTTCAGAGTTTCATGGAATTTACCTGGAGAATTTAAAATCTCCGGTACCCTTCCCAAAATCAGCTTTAAAACCCTCATTACTGAACTCTGTGGCAACATCTCACCTTTCAAAGAACTTTTCAGCAACAATTTTGATCTGGTTCTGGATAACACAGAAATATGCATTCAGAAAGATGATACCCGAAGCACGGCCTCTTTTGCAACCCAGGTTGCAGGCTTTGGCACCATGATCCTTTATGTCCAGAGTAACCCTACTGCCGTGGTAGTGGCTTTTGATCTACCTGACGAGTGGAAATTGTCCTCCCTGGGTTTGCCCAAAGACTTTGATGGGATCAGTTTTAGCCAAAACCTGCTCATGATCTCCTCGTTGGATGATCCCTCCTTTGAACTGCCTGGCCTGGACCTTTTTGCATCTGCTAATTTACCAGGTACGTTCCAAGCCATACCTAGAAATCAAGGGGTAAAAAAAGGCCTGGACTTTCATTCTAACATTGCGCTTGATCAGGACATGTTTGATGAAGTAATGGATTGGCTCAAGCTCTCCGAAGACCTTTCCCTGCCTGTAAATATCCGAATCGGTGTAGATCCATTCTCTGCGGAACTGGCTGCGAAATTATCTGAAGATAGTCCCATTGATATTTCCGGGATCAAGTTAACAAACCCCCAACTTCAAATGGGTGTAGGTATGACCAATCCATATTTTGGTGTGGGCGCTACCGTGGAAATGAATCTGAATGGTCAAAATATTCAGGTGCTGGGAAACATTGATGTAGAAGAAAATGGAGCTAAGCTTGAAGCCATTTTTAAAGGTACATTGGCATGGAATGATATTTTTGGTATTCCTGCAAAAGTATCCACCACCAATCCCACGGTTGTGTTCGGGTTTAGTTTTCAGGGTATGCCGACATTAGGCCTCTCCGGGGATTTCCAAATTGATCAGCTTGCCGGTAATCTTGCGATTTCCCTCAATTCCATTAACCCGGCACAGAGCATGCTTTCCGGTACCTTAGACCAAATAAAACTGGACGGACTAGTAAGCACATTCTGTAAAAGCGGAGTTCAAATTCCAGGGGAATTAGCTGATGTTCTTAATCAATCGAGTCTTTCCAATGTAAATATTTACATCGCTCCCACTGATACCACCATTGGTGAAGAAGATTATAAAGCCGGATTCAAATTTTCTGGTACTTTGGATATAATGGGACTCAGTACTTCTGTTAATGTCGATCTGGATCCAGGAAAAGGAGTTGATTTCAATGCCGATATGGATGGTCCTCTCGCCATTGGAGGCGTATTGGTACTTTCTGGGGATGAAGGAAAAGCCGGTCCTAATATTGCAATTTGCACTTACCCGGACAATCCCAAATTTGCGTTCAGCGGCTTGGCAATAGTTTCGGGGCTGTTTTCGGTAGCGGCTGATGTAAGCATTAGCAATGGAGCTTGTAGTTTCCTGGTGGATGCAGATGTTTTCAATTACTTTAAACTACATATTGACGCCGAAAACATCAAAATATCTGATCTGAGTACTTTCAATTGTGATCTTACACTGATGATTAATGTAGACCAGATTAATGCATTGATTGCCAATGTTTTAAATAACATCCACCTCGCGGCATCAGATACCAAAAGTGCTGCAGACCAAGCCAAAAAGAATCTGGATAATGCAAACACTTCACTGGATTCCGTTTATGATTCGATCACAAAAGGGATGCAGAATGCGATCACTAATAAACAAAATCAAATCAATGCCAACAACACCACGATTAACAATTATAAAAAAACCGGTGACCGGAGATACGGTCATTATGTCCGATACGTCCGACGTAATGGCTATTGGACCTACACAAGAAACCGCTGGGGTTGGAGGATACCGAGATGGGTTGGCCCCCAATATGGATCGCGATGGGAAATATTTGTATGGATTACTACGAGCATTAAAGCCCTCGGAATTTCAAATAATAGCCTGGCTACAGATATCAAAAACCTCAATAGCAATATCAAATTGGTAAAAACGGTTGGTACCTTCCTGGCTCAGGCTTCCAAAGATGCTATCAATGCAGCAAGAAGCGGTGTGAGTACAGCCACAGAAGCCTACAATCAAGCCACCGCTGCAATAAATAAAGATCTGGCAAAGGCTGCAAATTGGATTACTAGCAATTCCGGGAATTTATTGGAAATAAACAGTATTACCATCGACACGAAACTGGGGGATTTGATGAGCTCATCATTTAAGGCAAGTGTTGACTATACACTCATACAGAGGAATAAAGATACTTTATCTGTACAATTAGACATAAACAAAATCGAGGATTTTACAACGGCTGTTACCAATAATTTAATTGGTGAAGTGAAGAAGTTGTTTTAGCCTGAATTAGTCCATAGTATGGTTTTGATTCTATCAATTTTAGTGAAAGAAATCAATGGCACGGTGAGTCTTTCTCTTTAGCACGGATTACCCCAAAGGGATCACTTTGTGACAAATCTGCACTAAGGTTGATCAATTACGCTAATTTCCATCCATCCCGATACTCCCGCGTAACGAATTGATTTGCTGCATCGTAATTGGTGATTTTCATATTTTCGCCATCCCACAGTAATTTTCTTCTTCCGTCAAAACTCCTGCGGTTATTTTCTCCAAGTTGGCCGTACTGGTAGCTGCGGATGGCAAGATTGCCCATGATCACCGTTTCTGTAAGTGGCCCTGAATAATCAAACGATGAAGTCAACGATCGGTGTTCTTTACTGTCAAAACCGGCTTTTATGGCATCAGTCCATAACACCTGGTGGCCATTTTCAGGCAACTTTTCTTCATAGGGATTACCGCCTGAATAGTCTTCCGGCATGGTTAATTTATCCCCGTTGTTGAGGTACACTTGAGGGTTGAGGCCATAGGTGCCACAGGTCATGATGCCTTTATCCCCGATCATTATTACACCATTGCCTGATCCTTCTTCACCCAAGTAATCACTGGCGGGGATAAGGTCAGGATGAAATGGCCGGAGACCGCCATCTGTCCAAGTCATGGTTATCTCCGAGTTATTTTTCTCAGATGCGGGAAATTTCAGTTGCACATTTGAAGAAGGAGGGCATCCTTCGGGAATATATTCCGGCACCCAATCGCGCATAAATACCTGGCCCACACTGCATTCCACTTCGGTAGGGTAACCTAATTCGAGGACCCTGAAAGGTGAATCAATCAGGTGACAGCCCATATCCCCCAGGGCACCGGTGCCAAAATTCCACCAGCCCCTCCATTTGAAAGGATGGAAAAGCGGATGATAGTCAACTGGCTTTGCCGGCCCAATGAATAAATTCCAGTCTTCTGGTGTTATTTGTGCTGGTAAAGAAGGTTTTTCGGTTGGGAACGGGATTCCCTGCGGCCATACAGGACGGTTTGTCCACACGTAAACTTCATTTACTGTACCAATGACCCCTTGGTTAAACCATTCCACTAATTGCACCTGGCTGCTATTTGATGCACCCTGGTTGCCCATCTGGCTCACAATTTTGTATTTTCTTGCTGTTTCGGTAAGCAGTCTTGCCTCCCTGATATTGTGGGTTAACGGTTTCTGTACATATACATGAATACCTAATTGCATGGCGGCCATTGCCGCGACAGCATGAATGTGATCGGGTGCGGAAATGGTAACGGCATCAATTCCTTTCACCTCTTCCAGCATTTTTCTGAAATCATTGTAAAAAACAGCTTTTGGCCATGCTTCCAGTGCGTTTTTCGCCATATTTTTATCAATATCACAGAGGGCAACAACATTTTCCGCATCATTGTTAAAAGCATTTTTAATATCAGACCACCCCTTGCCCCCTGCGCCAATTGAAGCCAGGTTCAGTTTATCACTGGGGGCAGTGTACCCCTCTCCACCAAGTACATTCCGTGGAATGATCATGAAGGTACCGGCAGCCATTGCCGAACCTTTTATAAAATCCCTTCGCTTAATTGCAGATGTCTTTTTTGACTTATTGGCTTTCATGGTTTATGGTTTCAGTTTTGAGTTTTTAAGATACGAAGATTGCACTTGCTTTCCTATCCTAATGTTGGCGGGGATTTGTCCTAATGGGATGCTTTAGACTTAATCCGCCCTCTCTCAGAAATACAACAAAATATGCCTGTTTCAGCAATCAAAGTGATACAGAAATGCTAAAAAATAATTCTAAATATTGGCTCCTACGATATCTTCTGAACCCCTACTCTATTTGGTGATAAAAATTTGGTTTCTTCAATCAAGCATTAAGTCAATCTTTTGTTTCAATTACATTCTTGCTAGAATATCCACTTCATTAAGTGATACAGGAATCCAAACGGAGTGGTAGTTACAAAAGCATGAGGCCCCTGAGAATAACCATTCTTTAAGTATTTTTTAACCTCAGGAAACTTCCTGGCATGACGAAAAATTGGCTTTACTTTTAATTTCCAATACATACTGTAGACAAAGATAAAACCTGTGCAAATACCTAAACCCATAAAAAATACAAGAAATTGTGGTTGATTATTGAACTGAAAGTAATCGTAAATAAAGATCGGAAAGAATGCAACCGATAATATCTTGATGCCTAATGCTATTAAATGCACTTTTCTAGCATATTTGCTTTGCGGTACTTCAACATACAATGAATCATAACTTATAGAACCTGTTGGTCCTACACCACCGACAATTTTTCCGGTTTTGTGTAAAGAATAATTGTAGGGCTTACCGTCGGCTGGCAAAGATGGATTGAAAAAACAGTTTTCACTTGACATATCCTTTTAGATTATTGTTAAGTGATCATTTAACATGGAATCCACAACCTACCAGTCCTCCTTTATGAGGTTCTTCCATGAGAGATCAGCATGTTATCAAAAATAAGAAAATCTCCCATATTTTAGATCCTGCATGTTGCCAACCCATTTATGGATCCCATCCTCAATCTAATTATCTTTATTATTAAATCAGGCTATAACTATTTTTATTGGAACTGGTTTACTGATAATATCAAATACTGGAGATGTCTTTTTAACATATTCCAATAGCTCTATAAAGTGCTCTTCCGAGGCACTTGTATCGGCATTAACTGTAACTATAATATTCTTGTAACCTGGTCTTTTTTCTTCTGATATGCCCAAAAATGCATGCAAGTCAATCTCGCCTTCTAATTCAAATTTTAAAGAATTAACCTTAATTCCCATAGCTGATGCATTGTAGACTATACCTACAGACAAACAAGAGGCTAAGGCATGTAAAACAGCTTCTACTGCATTCGGTCCATGATCTTCACCTAGCAATACCTTCGGTTCATCACCCTCCAGAATAAAAGGCTTGGTTCTGGAGTAGTCTTCCTCCAGTGCTCCATAAAAGTTATTGATCTTAGTTTGGCAATGACCGCCTTTGATCCAATTTGTGGTAGACTTGAATTTGAACAAGGCTACGTCAGCATTATCTTTTACCGCATTTATGGTTTCGTTTAGTTGATCTACATCTACTCCATTCAATAATGTCCTTGCT
>CBDVAV010000180.1:0-8162 GCA_965372055.1 uncultured bacterium
TTTCCTTTGCTTGTCTATTTCCCTGGCCAGAAGTTGCTGTTCTTCAAATGGTGTAGGGTCAACATTAATATCCCTTGGTAACTTTTTTAATGGGATTTTCTTCTTGATCAAATCCTCGATTTTGGAAAGATGATAGACTTCAGCCGGGTTGGCCATGGTTATGGCAATCCCTTCATTTTTCGCACGGCCTGTTCTGCCTACCCTGTGTACATAATCATCATAGACAAGGGGGACATCAAAATTGATAACATGGCTTACCATGCTGATATCCAATCCTCTTGCCGATACATCCGTGGAAACCAATACCCTGGCTATCCCTTCCCTGAAAGTATTTATTGCATTCAATCGCGAATTCTGGTCTTTATTTGAATGTATAACCCTTACTTCACCAATATTTATTCGAGACAGGTATTTGTAAACGTTATTGGCTGTCGATTTTGTTTTCACAAAAACAATTACCTTGGTTAGATTCTCACCCTTTAACAATTGCCCCAGGAAGCCGATTTTGGTTTTAAAATTTTCCACGTAGTACAACTCCTGGCTAATGGTATCCACCGTGGACGCTTGAGGTGTTACTTCTACTTTTATAGGAAAATCAAGGAATTCATAAGACAAATCAATTACCCTCTGGGGCATGGTTGCAGAAAATAATAAGTTTTGCCTTTTAACTGGAATTATTTCCAGGATACTTCTTATCTGAGGCATAAAACCCATATCCATAATTTTATCAGCTTCATCTAAAACCATGGTTTTAATCTCCTTGAAAATCAATTCGCCAGATTTATATACATCCAATAATCTCCCCGGAGTGGCTACTAGAATATCCAGTCCCTTGCTGACCATCTCGATTTGAGGTTTAATACCTACACCACCATAAACAACTCCAATTCTAAGGTCGCAGTATTTTGATATCATCCCTGCATGTTCTTCAATTTGTAATGCCAATTCCCGGGTAGGAGCCAAAATTAACCCCCTAGGGTTCATTCCTTGTGCGAATTTTACTTTCATCATTAATGGGAGTAAATAAGCAGCAGTTTTACCTGTTCCTGTCTGTGCAATTCCCAGGATATCATGCCCGTTTAACGCTAATGGAATGGCTTTCTTTTGAATTTTTGTAGGCTCTTTGAAATCCAGATCTTCTATGGCTGAAAGTAACTGCTTGTTCAGCTTAAAATCAGAAAAAGCTTTTATGGGCTTCATTTTTTGAGATTAGATTAGCTGGTAATAAGGATTATCTTTGTAAAAATAGACTATTGCCGTGAAATCAATCCTTATCGTAAATGCAAATCTGGTAAATGAGGGGGAAACATTTCCCGGGGATGTGATAATCAAAAATGGTAAAATAGATAAAATAGGAAGAGATCTGTCAGGCCAGAAAGCTGACCAGATCATTGATGCGAAAGGGGCATTTTTATTACCAGGGCTAATTGATGACCAGGTGCATTTCAGGGAGCCTGGATTAACACATAAAGCGAATATATATTCTGAATCACGGGCAGCGATAGCAGGTGGGGTAACCTCTTACATGGAAATGCCAAACACTGTGCCTAATGTTCTAACCCAGGAGCTTCTGCAAGAAAAATATGACATCGCTGAACGTACTTCATTGGCCAACTATTCTTTTTACATGGGTGCTTCCAACGACAATCTCGATGAAGTTCTGAAAACAAAAGCTGGCAATGTATGCGGGGTTAAAATATTTATGGGTTCATCTACCGGGAACATGTTGGTTGATGATGAAAATACCCTTGAAAGTATTTTTTCAAATTCCCCAATGTTAATTGCCACTCATTGTGAAGATGAACAAATTATCAGGGTCAATTCCCAAAAATTCAAAGATCAGTATGGGGAAGATGTCCCTATTAAGTTTCATCCAGTGATTAGAAGCAGGGAAGCTTGTTATAAATCCTCGTCGCTTGCTGTTTCCCTGGCCAAAAAACACAACGCTAGACTCCATGTATTGCACATCTCAACCGAGGATGAATTATCCTTGTTCGACAATTCTATCCCTTTGGGAACAAAACAAATCACTTCCGAAGCTTGTATACATCACCTTTGGTTTGATGACAGGGATTATGCTAAAAAAGGCACGATGATAAAATGGAACCCTGCCATTAAAACCGTAAAAGACAAAACTGCTATAATCAATGCAGTGCTTGATGGAACTATTGATGTAATAGCAACAGACCATGCACCCCATACAAAAGAAGAAAAAGAACAAAGTTATTTTAAAGCTCCTTCAGGGGGGCCACTATTGCAACACGGCTTGCAAGTGATGTTGGAATATTATCATCAAGGCAAAATAACTTTAGAGAAAATTGTAGAGAAAATGTGCCACAACCCTGCAATCATTTTCAAAGTTTCAAACCGGGGATTTATCCGGGAAGGTTACTTTGCAGACTTGGTGATGGTAGATCCAGACCTGCCAAGAACTGTTAATAAAGAAAGTATCCTTGCCAAATGTGCATGGTCCCCATTTGAAGGGTTTACATTTAGGTCATCAGTTACGCATACAATTGTCTCCGGAAACTTGGTTTATGAAAACGGAGAGTTCATTGAAGGTATAAATGGCAGTAGATTACTATTTGATAGAACCTGACATCACTGGTTAAAATACTATTCAGTTGTTTGTAAATTGTGACCTTCTACCTAGATTTGCAGTCCTTAAACCAGTTTTGAGTTTAAAGTTCAGAATTCTGTTGATTCCTGACAACTTGCAACTGATAACCGAAAACTGAATTTATGGTGGGTGTAGCTCAGTAGGTTAGAGCACCAGATTGTGGTTCTGGGGGTCGCCGGTTCGATCCCGGTCATCCACCCAAAATTTTTATCCTTAGATACTTAACTTGGATAAAGGAGTTAAATTTATAGTGAATGCAGGATGAGAAGCCCTGTCTGCCGACAGGCAGGCTGCCCCGATGAAGATCGGGGAATCCGGTCTTCCACTCTTGATCCCTTTCTTCAGCAGAAAAAAATATAATATTTTTGCATTAATTATACTTCTGAAAATCAGTGAGTTAATAGCCCATAAATAGTATTTACCGAACTTTTAATCAGTATTAATACTATACCTGTAAAAACAGTAATCAAAATATTTTAATAATTTGTATGCAATCTTTTGAGATTTGCTTTTAAAAGAGCCATGTAATTATTGTGTAGTAAGAGATTAACTTATGAAATTTCTATTCATGCTTAGCAATGTGTCTTTGGAATGGTGGATACTGATACTGATAATATTTGTAATAGTAATACCAACTTCCTTTTACTTTTTAGGATATTCACATGGGAAAAAATTGGAGAGAATGAACCAGATGAAAAAAAATTTGGAAGAAAAGCTAAGATGATTTTATTGCTCAGATGACTTGTTGAAGTATTCTTTTTACATCTCCCTGAATCTATTCATTTTCCTTACATGTTCTGTTGACCTCTCAAATTAGTAGTATCTGTCATGAAAAATCACTAAATTCGTCTTATGAACACAGTGGCAGAATTTTTATATCTTCCATTAAATGACAAGATAAAACATCTATTTAGCGAAGGCTTATTTGTTGTATCAATTAGATATTATCGATATAAAATCAATTTATATTTGATTGATGGATTTTATGTAGAAGTGTTCTATCTTCATAAAGAGGATTATATTGAGAAGATCGAATTATTGGACAGAAGAAATACAAGAATGAAATTCTATACTGATCAGATTAAATTACCTCCGTTAAGGTTAAAGCCTGATTTTTGAAAAATCAATAATCTGTTATTTACTGGCTTTTTTGCTTTTAAATTTATTATGCAATTCGAATACCTGCGGAATGACCATCGAGTTTGAGTCATTATCAATAATATAGTCTGTCAATTCCAGTTTTTCGATTTCACTAAGTTGATTCTTAATAATATTCATGATCTGCTCCCGGTTTCGAAATGGATCGCGTTTTAGTACCCTTTCTATCCTTAACTCTTGTGTTGCTGAAACATCCACGATGGAATCAAGGGATTTATATGAGCCAGCTTCAAATAAAAGTGCAGCCTCCTTGATCACATAATTTTCAGTGTTCTGTTGAGATAACCATTGCCCGTAATCCTTGGCCACCCTGGGGTGTACCAGCTTATTAAGCTCCTCAAGTTTTTCTTTATCATTAAATACAACCTTGGCTAAGTATGTATTATTAAGATTGTTATTTGAGTCAAATGATTGGAATCCGAATGAATGTAAAATTTCTTCTCTCAGTGGTTCATCATTGTTCATCAGCCACTTGGCACGATGATCGGCATTATAAACAGGTACGCCCAGGATTTGAAAAATCTGACAAACCAGGCTTTTCCCAGAGCCAATTCCCCCGGTGACACCCACTTGATAGGGCCAACTCATTGAACCACTTTTACTCTTCCACTCTCCATTTCTATATTTGAAATGTAAGACGGATATTTTTTAATTAACGGTTGAATGGTTGAATCAACCATAACCATTCTTTGCAGATCAGCAACAATTGAAAAATTTTCCTCCAATATTTGATCTTCAATTCCATTTTGAATTATAAAGGACAAAGTAATTATAGGATTTTCTAGAAAAAGAGTAGAATCAGGGGGAAAATTTTTGGTTTGTATTACAAAATCCCTGCTTATCCTTATAAACCTGGCCACCATAAATGAAACATTAATTTCAGATGGTGTGGCAATTAACAATGGGTTTTGAAGAGTTATACTTATTTCTTCATTAAAGTTATCATCAATATCATCATCTATTGGTTTTATTATAATAGAATCTGACAACGCCATCACATATTCATCAGGGCCATCAATTTCTACAGAATCTATTGCAGTCGAAATAGTACTGATAATTCGGTAATCGTTTCTCATTGATATCCCCAAACTGTCTACTATAATTGGAAATTTTTTCTTGATCCTATTTGTAATGCTAAGATAAACTGTATCGGTTACTACAAAATTCAACTTGAATTCAGTGAGTTGATCAGATAGAGTGGCCCTCAAAGAGTTCCCGGAAATTTGTTTTTGTTCATTGGGATTATCAAGATTGATTATGATAGGACGGGTATTGAAAAAGCCCGAGCGTCTTATCAGGTTCCACCCGCCGCCACTTACATTGATTTGAATTTCTTCAGGTACTGGTTTTGTCGCAATAAACTGGTCATGATCATATAAAAATCCAACCGGGTAGTTAATACTGGTCGTATAGTCTTTATTAAGGGCATTAAAAAACCAGAAAATCGTTGCAGCGGATATACATAATATTATCACCTTCCAGTTTCCCCAGTTTTGAACTGAAAATGGATCCTTTAGCCAATTAATTATATTTGCTGATCTGTTCAAATATCAATTTTGCTTCTTTTTACTAGCTTCCAATGAGACGGAAGATTTTTCAAAAGTAATCCTCGTCCCACGATCCACTTCCAAGGTAATTGTTATATCATCAACTGAAATAACCTTTCCATGCATTCCACCAATAGTCACTACTTCATCGCCCTTTTTTACTTCCTCGATAAACTTCTTTTGATCCTTTTGCTTTTTTTGCTGAGGCCGGATCATAAAAAAATAAAATATTGCAGCTATGGCAACAAAAAAAAGGATTTGAAAACTTCCACCCCCCGAACCGTTACCTGCTTGCAATAATATACTGTTCAACATTTGATTAAAATTTTAGGTTTCGACAAAAATACAATTTGCTGTTAAATAAAGAAACCCGTAATTAACAATTACAGGTTTCTTGTTTCTTTAGTAGTCTGAGTTTATTTCTTAACAGGTCCGTCAGTTGATCCTGCTTCACCCTTTGGGGTTACGAATGCCTTAATTCTCAAACGGGAGATTTTAGGATAAGTATTGGCAGTAATAGTTATAGTCTTGTTTTGGACATTTGGTTTGCCCGTACTATTAAACCTAACCATAATTTCCCCTGTTTCACCAACAGCAATAGGTTCTTTGGGCCATTTGGGAACGGTGCATCCGCAAGATGCCCTAGCACTTTCAATAATCAAAGGAGCTTCTCCGGAATTGGTAAAGCTGAATGTGTGTTCAACAGATTCACCCTCCTTAATAGTGCCAAAATCATGCTCTTCTTCTGGGAATGCAAATGTAGGTAATGGGCCTTCGGGTTTACCTTCATTTGCTGTTGTTGCAGCACTGGTAGTAGCAGTATTACTTGCTGCGGTAGTTGATGTATTGGCACCGTTATTTTCCAATTCGGCCAGCTTATCTTCAAGCTCCGCAACTTTTCTTTCGGCATCTTTGTCGGTACATGCCATAATTGCCACAGTAAACACTGCGATCAATCCTAATGATTTTAAATTTAATGTTCTCATTTCTATTTTTTTTTATTAATACAATTAAACATTTAGTGGTAATTTATTTTTCACTCTCTTCGCCTTTTATATGCCCTATTAAACTGTCCACATCTTCCAAAAGCTTTTCGGCTCTTTCCTTTGCATCGTTAATTACTTTCTCTCCTTCTGCCTTAGCTTCAGACTGGGGAATATCTTCTTTGCCACTTATCAAGTCCTCCAACAATTCTTCCAGCATTTTTTTGTATTTATCCAGTCTATAAGATAATTTATCCCTGGTATTTGATCCTTTATCCGGCGCATATAAAATGCCTAATATTGCGCCGGTAGCTGCTCCAAGGAGGAACGATAGTAATGTATTGGTTGTCTTACTCATATCATTTGTTATCAATTAAACCTCTTCCACTTTTCTTCATTAACCCTTCTGCCTCTAAATCTTTGGCTAATACATCCAAAATTCCATTGACAAATTGCTTGCTTTTTGGCGTACTATACTTCTTTGAGATTTCAATATATTCATTAATTGTCACTTTAACAGGGATGCTTGGGAAATTTGTAAATTCAGTCATTGCCATCAGAAGAATGGCTTTATCCGTAATTGCAACTCTCTCAATGTCCCAGTTTTTTATTTTTTGGACAATTACTTCCTCAAACTTTGATTCCTCCTCAACAGATATTGTGAACAATAAATCAAAAAACGTTTTGTCTTCTTCCCAATTATAACTTATTTCCGTTATCACCAAATCCCCTTCTTCTTTTGTTTCCTTTATTGATTTGGAAACCATACTCTTAACAATGGCTTTGTCTTCTGCCCAGTTAATGTCATATTCTTCCCAAAATTCCTTAGACACTTCATCTTTAAATATTACTTCTCTCACGATGAAAGTAACCAGATCCTTGTCTTCATCAAATCCGTGCTCCTCCTTGCTGGAATATTCTTTGTATTTTGATGATTTCTTTATCGCCTTATACCAAATAATTATCTGGTCACGATAGGTATCCCAACTAATTTGGAGTTTTAAAATTAAAGATTGTAAGGAATTATCCTCCTTTATTTTACGGATTAACAAATTTTTAACAAGGGAATTCTCTTTATGCTTACTCTGGATTGAAAAATCACTGAGTTTTGAAAGAAGGTATAATATAGCATAGTAGGTTTTAGGTATTTCTTCTACTTGCTCCAACATCAGGTTTCTTGTATAAGTAAAGTCTTTCTTCAACTGCTGATGATATTCTTTAATAACATTTTCAGTAACCTTATTTACTTCATTATCAGCAGATCCCGTGACTTTACCATTAAGGATTTTATAATTCTCTCCGAAAAGTTTACTTGCTTCCTCTTTTTGATGTTTTAGTTTGATGGGGTCTTGATTTTCCATGGTATCCAATTTTGACCCAAATATCCCACCAATCTTCTCCAAGGCTATATTGAAATTTGAAATTTTAGCGTGTTGGTAAGCAAACAATGTTTGCATTGCTTTTATCCTTAAAGTCCGTCGGTTAAGCATGTTAAAAGAGAAAGAACGTATTGTCTTTATTTTTCAGTTATGGAGTTCGATTTTCCCTATCTTCAATTCTTTTTTTTGCAATTTTTATAGCAGCTTCTTGTGCTGATATATTATGTTTTTCTGAAAATTTATAAATATCCTGGCAAGTATCATATATCTTTTTGGCACCTGCATATGCCTTTTCCTGGTTATAGCCACCCAGGTATTCCATATAGACATTAATTAAACCACCCGCATTAATCAAAAAATCAGGGGCATATACTATTCCCTTTTCCATAATCATATAGCCATGTCTTTTCTCATCTTCCAACTGGTTATTTGCTGCTCCTGCCACAATTTCACATTTTAGTCGATTGATGGTATC
>CBDVAV010000181.1:0-8145 GCA_965372055.1 uncultured bacterium
GGATGCACGGTGGCAGTGATATTACTCATATCAACTACCTGTCTTTCCGCAATTCTATCTTTCATAGCCAACACCCATTCGCTATAATGCACAACTTCTTCGGGGACTATCAACTTCTTGCCCAGTTTTTCCATTATTTTCCTCACTTTTTTTCTCAATTCGGGTTGATGTACCAATGCATGTCTCACTTCTTTATAATGGCCGAAACTGGTACCGCAATGTATCAGGGGGAAATAACCAACTTCGTCAGCAGCTGCAAAATTCCTAATTGCAACTGCAGCCTGAGCCTCTGGATTAGAGGTCGCTGAGGCGTAATAGTTCCATGCGGTGCATGATGTCTGATCAGTAGGATCATGGTAATCCAAGCCAAATTGGCGGTTCAACCAAAATATTGAGGTTGAGTATCCTGGTATATGACCACATTGTCCACAACTTTTGTGGTGCCATGTTTTTTCTAGTGGGATTTTTTTTGTACGGCCAAACTTTGTTTTCAGCTCAAAATATGGTTCAGGAACACGGATAACTTCAAGTTCACCTTCTTTTTCCAACTGAAAAATCTCCTCTCTCAAATCTTCCTTTGGTGCTTTATCCGGGTCTGCTTCAAATTTCCTATCGGCGGCTTTTACAACTGGTAAATGTATCATATCCTTAGGCTTTTGCTTTTTAGAAATTAATCAAAAGTAACATCATCATATCCGGCTTCTTCAAGGCGTTCTTCCATTACATCAACCAGGATCATATACAATCCTTCATCAATTGCTTCTATCAATTCCATTACACCTGTCATGTGCCAGATCAGATATAGCTCAATAATTGTTTTATCATCTATTTTCCAACCGGTTTCAGTGGTATGATGGGTTTCGGGTGGTAAAGCTTTCCTCCACACCTCGAGGTTATCAGATATTTCTTGAACATGACCACCCCAGTCAGGGAATGCATCAGGTTGTAACATATCTGGGGAAACCTGTGTTCCCGTGGCCATTATCTTGTAGATAATTCTTCCGTATCCCTCCAATGCTTCTTTTGCTGTTTTTAGTCCATGTTTCACTGCCACTTCCCTCATGATTGTAATAATCTGCCCTGGAGAATTTTGACGGGGACATCTATCACAAGAAAAACATTGCGAGCAATCCCAAACTGAATCGTTCATCAGTGTGTACATTAAATCTGCATCTTCACGGGCAGCAGCCTGGGCAATCACCCTTGGACTGAAATCATAAAACCTTGCTGATGGACAGGCTGCTACACATATTCCGCATTCGTAACACCCATAAAGCACGTGGTCCCAACGATCATCTGCTTTCATTTCTTCGAAAAGTTTTTCTTTCTCCTCGTAAGAAACATCGGAATATTTATTTACACTTAGGTCTAGAGCCATATCATCCGCAATTAATTTTCATATGGTTGACAATTGGATTATAAATTAATAGAATCCAATCGTCAAGTTAATCGTATTCATCTGATCCTTCTATATGCTTACAAGCATCCATTCCATCCTTCTCGATTTTATCTTTGTAAGCAGCAACAGCATCATCCCCGGTTACTAAATCCAAAAGGTCTTGATCAAGGTTTTCTGCTTTCATTTTTACTACCCATCCATCTTTGTAAGGGCTTCGGTTCATTAGTTGGGCATCATCTGCCAGCCCCTCATTAACCTCAACAATTTCACCTGTTATCGGGGACTTCACTGGCCCAACCCATTTACCACTTTCAACCGTGGCTATCGGGCGGCCCTTTTTCCTGGCCGTACCCACACTTTTGGTTTTAGCATGAAGTATTGGCCCCGCCATACTTTGGGCAATATCGGTCATGCCTATTGTCACAGTATCATCTTCATTAACCCTAATCCAGGTATTGTCCTCCACTGCATAATACAATTCCTTGACGATTACACAGCTATTGATTTTTTCATGAGCCATAGTTGAATTAATTTATTTTATGATATCAACTTAAAAATACATAACGTGATCGAAAGATAAAGCCAGGTCAATTATACTGGTCGCTCCCAGGATTTCAACTCCTTCGATAAGATCCTCGGGCTTCATATTCCAAAGCTCAAGGCTTTGTTGGCAAACCCTTAGTTGAACTTCAGAGTCCAAGGCCATGGTTAACATGGTCTTCAAATTTACGTTACTGGTGGGGTCTAATTGAACTTTCTCTGCTTCACCTTTTTTCAGTTGGTTGGTACCGTTCATAGTGAACCAAACCATGGTTTCTATTTCCATCGCAGCAGAGGCCATTGCATAGAATAAAGGGGAATATGTCCTGGTTGGTGTTTCAACACCATGTGTTTGTATTACTAAGATTTTTTTTCCTTCATGGTCTTCCATATTCAAATTAGGTTAAGTTTTTTGTTTTGCATTGTAATTAAAGTTACACTTCACATATTTTATCTGGATCTGTGTAAACGAAAATATATTTTTTGTTTGAATTCCAATTTTTATCTTCCATCACATATTCGTGCAATTCTTATTTATTCTTTGAATTTGCCAGTAATTTAAAAAATTCTGCACGATTATTTTTACCGGTTTTTAACACTTCCAATAACAACCATTCTCTTGGTTTATCATTATAAAGTTTTGCAACTTCTTTAGCATTAATTACTTTGTTGTTCCAATAATCCATTGCCTGCCGCCCTTAGCTGTTTGTTTCGAATTTTCATAATTAGCTTGATCCATTTATCAACGCTAACTATAAGGTGGTCAAGATTTATTTTATTAAAATACGAAGTTATGACTTTATTCAAATTTGCCTCATCTAACTCAATTCCGAATAATGCTTTCTCAAATTTATTGATTTGAAAATCATATCTATTATCGTTATCAATCAATATAGTGGCCTCCTCAATATAATTGTCATTAATGCAAATTGTAATATTAATTTGACAATCTGCCAAGGATAAATTTGCCTGACCAATCCATACTCCACTATGGATTTTAATTAATTTATCTGTCTGATTTGAGTTTTGTATTTGAGCCAACCACACCTGGGACGAGAACTTACTATCCAGTTCTTCCATCATAGCAAATTCATCATCGGTAAAGCTCCCCTCTACCAATTTAACTCCCAAGTTCTTTTCACATTGATATATATAAGCCTTTTTTATTGCTTCAATTTCAGGAAGGTGTTCTATTTCCCGGCTGATGGTCGTAACGTATTTATGAAGTTGTTTTTTAACTATTGATCTAAACTTATCATCAGGTAGCCTAAGAGCATTTACCATAGTTTGATAATCAAAATCAAACATAAAATTCCCGGTAATTATTTCGGCATTCCCTATAGTTCCCGCACCTGTTCCAACGATTTTTTTCCCGCTTACGTGTATATCGTTAACTGGATAATAATAGGCATTAATTCCAAAGGTTTTAAAAGTTTCAATCATTGGAGATGTGAACCATTTAAACCATTGGTCGATTCTTGTGGGTAAAAAGCCTTTTTGGAAAATCCACTGGACAAATAGTTGGTTTTGATCAATATAAACTGCCCCTCCACCAGTCTGCCGACGAATAACAGGTAGCTTATTTATTGTACAATATGAAAGGTCTAACTCCTGTTGGGCGTCTTGAAAATAGCCGATACACATATATCGACTTTCCGGTGTGGCAAATACGATTGTACTAGGAGTGTTTTCCTTCTGAACATATCCTAATGCATGATATATTGTTTGAGATCTAATATAAGGAACTGAACCGGCATCGACCAATCTTACTTTCATATTGCATTACAATATGGGCTTATTTTAGACAAATAAGCTCACATTGGCATCTGCAGCGAACTCCAAAAAAGTTGCAGCACCGCCAATCTCAGCATCTTCAATAAATTCTTCTTTTTTAAAACCAAACACATCCATGGTCATTTGACAACCAATGAGCCTCACGTCCATATCCACTGACATTTCCCTTAATTCTTCAATAGTTGCTACTCCTTTGTTCTTAAAGGTTTTCTTCATAAGGCTTGTAGCCACGTTTTCAAATCCAGGAATATTGTTGGTAACCAAGTTTGGAATTGGCCAGTTAATATTTTGAAATCCCTCTGGACCGAATGGCATTTTCATTGGCATGGCAGGATTGCTACCCGGAGATACTGTAGCTTTTAAGTCCTTTTTTAATAAAGGGAGACCATAGAAGGTGAAGAAAATACCAACATCCCAATCCATTGAAGCAGCAGCTGTAGCCAGAATAAAGGGAGGATATGCCCAATCAAGAGTTCCTTTGCTTGAAATGAGCGCTAATTTATTTTTTTTTGTTTCCATTTGATTTGTTCCTTAGTTCAATATTTAATGCGTTTTTCTGATGATGAACCTGTATTTACCTCCTTCATCATGGGATTCAAGCAGATCGTGCTTAGTTTGTCTGGCCCAAGCCTCCATATCTGGTGGTGCCCCAGCGTCTGTAGAGATCATTTCTAGGATCTCCCCAATTTCCATTCCATCAATTGCTTTTTTTGTTTTAACCACAGGTATCGGGCATAACATCCCTGAGCAATCAATGGTTTTAACTACTTTTAATTCACTCATATTATTAATGGTTTAATTATTTGTCATTGTATAACAAGAAAAATTTGTTTTCAGTTTATATGCGGCAACTATAAATACAGTCAAACACTTTAGAAATCTCTTTAAGTACAAGCCTGTAATATATATTTCTACCCTCTCTGTAAGATTCTAAAATACCAATATTCTTCATCTTTTTTAGATGGTGGGACAACAAAGTAGGCTCAATATTTACATAATCAAGAATTTTGCCAACATTATATGGTTTACCGCTTTCCAAAAGTTCTAAAATTTTAAGCCTTGCCGGATAGGCAAGAGCTTCAAAAACTTCAGCTACTTTGGCCAATTTTCTTGGGCTTATCCGCCTGGTTTTAACTTCCACTATTTATGAGGTTGTTTTTTAAAATTTAGTTCAATTAATGAATTATTTTACTATTGTTCAAGTATTTAAGTAATCAATTTCATATATTGTTTGAAAATTATAGTTGAGAAGTTATCAAACTTAAACATAAATGCCTGATAATCAAAAGTATATAATTATATCTTATAGCTTTCAGATTTACTTCAAAATCGATACTAATTAATTCAAGTGATAAAACTTTTGCAATATCTTGAAGACCACTTTTTAAAAAAACTATACACTGAAATTAAGGGAGCCAACCCAATTAAGTCAATCTCTGTTGACCTGACCAACAATTGCAATCTTCGATGTACAGGTTGCTATTATTATGCCGAAGGTATGGACTTGATTGATCCTGGAGATGACCTCGGATTTGATTATTTCATAAATAGAGAAAAAAAAAGAGGAACAAATTTTATTACTGTGGTTGGGGGTGAACCTAGCCTTTACCCCAATCGGTTGAAAAAAATCTACAGTAATTTTAAAATGAACGTGGCTACTAATGGAATCAAAAAAATCCCATTGGAGGGATTGGAAAACATGCCTATTGGGGTCTCTGTTTGGGGAAACACAGATACTGATTCTTCTTTAAGAAGCAACGGTACCAGGGATTTATTTACCAGGGCCCTTTATAATTATAAAAATGATGACAGGGCTTTTTGGTACTATACCGTGGCCCCAGGATTGGCACACGAAATCCAGGAAGTTGTAGAGCGATGCATCGATAATGGCAATAGAATATTGTTCAATTATTACAGCGATATCTCCGGAGAAGGAGGTGTATTGGATTATCATACTGGTTTTGGTAAGGTAACCGATGAAATAAATCGAATGATTTCTCTATACCCTGATAAGATTCTTAACACTTCCTATTTGAATGGAACAGTAACCAGCGGAGAACTTCATAGTGAAAAATGGGGTTATAATGTATGTACCAATGTATCTGAAAATTGTGATGTGAACAGGGAGAGAATTGTAAACGGGCATCCATACAATAAGCATTTCAGGGCTTATAATGCAGACTTTAACACTACCCGAAGATGTTGTACGGGAATTGATAGAAGTTGTGATTCTTGTTATGACACCTGGGAGCATTTTTCCTGGATCATGATCAACATGAGAAAACACCTGGGTTCCAAAGAGCATTTTACTAACTGGCTAACTACTACCTATATGTTTTATATGATCAATAAAATAATAGAAGTAGATGATTCTAGTAACATTCTGTATGAAATTCATAGTCGTTCCAGTATTTATCAATTAATGAGTCTATAAATAAATAACATTGAAAACTAAACCCAAAATTATTATGGAAATTTTCTATCGTTCAAAAGTAGTCTTATTGTTAATTGGATCATTGTTGTTGATTACAGAATCATTTGCCACCAACGGATATTTCGCTCATGGATATGGAATAAGGTACAAAGGGATGGCAGGAGTAGGTGTCTCCATGTTCCAAAGTTCTTTCACCTCTGCCATAAACCCAGCGGGCATGGTCTTTTTGGGCAAGCGGTACGATGTAGGGATAAGTTTCTTTAATCCTAACCGTGAATTTACAGTAACAGGTAATCCATCCGGATTCCCAGGTACGTTTGGACTTGCCCCTGGAACAGTAGAAAGCGACAATAAATTATTTATAATCCCAGAACTTGGAGCTAACTGGCTTTTGGGAGAAGATAACTCAGTTGGCGTAGCCATTTACGGAAATGGGGGGATGAATACAGAATATCCACAAGCCATATTTGGGGCCTCCAGCCCAGTGGGTGTCAACCTCAGCCAGTTGTTTGTAAATGTTTCCTATGCCAGGAAATTAGTGGAGAACCATAGCGTTGGAATTTCACTTATTTTTGCCACGCAATTTTTTGAAGCCACTGGACTGGAAGCATTCTCAGGGTTTTCAATCAATGGTGCAGCAGTGACCAATAATGGTTCTGATACCGGAACGGGCTTTGGTTTAAGAATAGGTTACCAGGGTGAATTGGCAGAGGGGTTGAGATTCGGGGCGTCTTATCAATCTGAGATAAAAATGAGTGAATTTGATGACTATGCAGGATTATTTGCTGAACAGGGAGATTTTGATATCCCAGCTACCTGGACAGCAGGTTTATCATACAATTTTGGTGGGACTTTTACCGCTGCATTGGATGTACAACAGATACTTTATAGCGATATAAAATCAGTGGCTAATCCAATTGTCAATCTCCTCGGTGGTGCTCCTTTGGGTACTGATAACGGTGGAGGTTTTGGATGGAGGGATATGACTGTAATGAGAATTGGCGCAGAATACACTGGCATGGAATCCTGGAAAATAAGAGGAGGGTTTTCATTTGCCCTGGACGAGCAACCAATCCCGGAAACTGAAATGAATTTCAACATTCTTGCTCCAGGTGTGATAGAATCCCATGCATCATTGGGCATATCCAAAATGATTGGAGGGAAAAATGAACTGAGTTTTGCCATTACCCATGCATTTTCAAAATCTGTAACAGGCCCAAACATGATGGAGGCACCGGGTCAACAATCCATTGAAATTAAAATGGATCAGTGGGACATTGGGTTAGGATTTTCATTTTAAAAATATCCTAATATCTAAGTAAAAGCGACTAAATTAGCCGCTTTTTTTATTTCAGGGATGCATATTTAAAGTGGCACTTTAACTGATCCTGTCAATATATCAAAAGTGTGTAACTAATGGTTGAGATTTAAAAAGAGGATTCTTTAATTTTGAATTTCAGCCTGAACCTGCATATGATTATAGGTTATTATTTGAATTGGTAATAATGTTCAAACTATCTAACAATAAAATTTATGGCGTTAAACAGATTGTATTAACAAGTATAATTTTATTTAGTATTGTAAATCCAGCCCAAAGTCAATTTAGAAAAGGGCAAAAAGTTGTCAGCTTTAGATATCAATCAGGAACAATCTTGCAGCACAGAAAAACCATTGCCCATCTTATTACTGACAATCCGATAGGATTCCAGTTATCATTTGAAGGTAAAACACATGGGATGAACGCTTGGGAAGCATTGTACAATTATCCCGACCTGGGGCTGGCTTTTGTTTATGTTGATTTCCGTAATCGAATTTTGGGAAAAACAATTGCCCTTATTCCAAATTACAATATTTATATCAAGGCAAACAAAAAAGCCAGGTATCAAGTGAGCTATAAAGTAGGGTTAGGAATAAGTTATAGTACAAATACTTATGATCGGGAATTCAACAATAAGAACAATGTAATAAGCACAAAAAT
>CBDVAV010000182.1:0-8124 GCA_965372055.1 uncultured bacterium
GCTTCAAGGGATAATAATCATAATGAATTTGAAACCAAAGAGCCAGAGTTAAAAGAGAAAGAGCCTGATGAACCTATTGAGAAGGAGGAATTAACGGAAATTGAGGATAAAGTCACACCAGAAGATGATAATGCCATTGAAAGAGGTTATTTCTTTGAATCTGTAGAATCTGAAGAAAAGGATGGCGATATGGGGCTTTTTGAGGCTGTAGAAGAAGATTTTAAAGTATTGGACACTCAAAGGCACCAAGATGTTATTGATGATGAAGAGGCCATGGAATTAAAAAGGAAAAGGGATTTGTTAAAAGCCCAGGCTCAGGAGAGGGTTATCAAATTCAGGGGCAGTAGTATCCCTGACCTGGATTTAGGGGAGTTTAAAGAGAAGTTGGACGTGCCTGCTTATTTGAGGAAAAATGTTACGTTAAGAAACAATCCTCATTCTTCCGAATCTGATATTTCCAGGTTCAACCTCAATGATGATAATAAAATCTTGGGTAATAATAAATTCTTACATGATAATGTAGATTAACTAGTTGATATGTTGGTTGATTAGTTTATAGTTGGAGAACCCGGCTGCAGACGGCAGTCGGGTTTCTTTTTGGCTAAAATTAGAAATCAACTAAATTTTGGGCTTGTTCCTCCAAGAGTTCCATGTACAATTTATTGGAGATATTATTTTTAGAAAGATACTGGTCGATATTTGAAAGCTTTGGTTTTAAAGCCAGCACATGCATCCCGCAATAATTAAATATGTCAGTTAAATGACTCAACGCCAGACCACCACCTTGGACTCCGGATGATAGTCCTACTAAGGCACATTTCTTATTATTAAAACTGTTGGGAAATGGAAGCCCATCAATAAATGCTTTTAAGACTCCCGGAAATGAACCATTATATTCTGGAACAATAAATACAAATTTCTTTGCCTGGGTCATTTTCTCTGCCAGAAGGTTAAATACTTCATTTTCACCGCTTTTGTCATACAGTGCTGAAATAGTAAAGTCATCAGGTAAATCAGACAGATCGAGTATTTGACTTTCCACCTCGAGATCATCAAGAATTCCATTATAAATATTTGAAACGGTTTTCGATACCGAATTTTTTCTATTTGTACTGCAAACAATGGTGATCATGAAATGATTGCGGTTATTCTTATTCTGGGCTTATGGGTTCACCTTCTAGTGCTTCAAGCAATTTCAGGACTTCAATGTGATTTTTATTAATAGCTTTATCTAAAGCCGTTTCCCCATTCCTGTCCTCAATAGTAGGATCTGCACCTGCTGCCAGCAATATTTCCACCACCTCTTTGTACCCACTTTCGGCTGCAAACATCAATGCGGTTTGTCCGGGGCCATCTGTCTCATCAACTTTTGCGCCATAGTCCAATAACAATTGAGCAATTTCAGCCTCTGCAAACATGGCTGCAATACTTAACACTGGTCTAAAATCAAAGGTAGAATTGGCATCAACAGCATTTTGGAGAAAAGTTTTTACTATTGATGGGCTGCCAGCAAAAATTGCAAACGCCATAAACACGATGCCGTCTTCGGTTTTTCCACTAAAATCCACTCCTGACCCAACGTATTTTTCTATTATTAATTCATTATCCTGGCCAATGGCAGACAATAGCACTTTTTCTTCAAAACGGTTTTCCTTTTGTTCCCATAACTCAAGTTGGTGGGTTTTAATCATTGTCTCAATCTCATAATTACCAATCCCATGGGCAATCATGATGGCATTTTTTTCTTCTTTATTAAAAAATTCCGTGTTTGCCTCTTGAGCCAACAAAATTTCTACATAATCAATTAATCCTTGTTGAGCCGCTAACATCAAAACAGTATTCCCTCCCTCGTATGGGAAATCCAGGTCAGTGTCACCGTCAGCACAGTTTTCAAAAGAATTTATATCCTTGTTTTGCAAGGAGGCCAATAACTCTTCAGGGCTGCATTTTTTTCCTTGTTGGCAACTTGGCACACAAATTGAAAACAATAATCCGATCAATAATAGTTTTGATGATTTCATATTAGTGCAAATAAATAAAAAATTTAGCAAAGTGGAACTTTGTTTCAGAAATTGTTGTCATTACTAAAATTATTAAAATATAACTTCATAGTTTTGTTAAATCAAAAATATATTAACGTGAAAAGACCTCATTTATTAATACTACTAGTGCTTGGCATGACAATTTTCAGTTATGCATTTACTGTAAATTCGAGTAATAGCAGCTTAATTTTTCAAGATAAACCCTGGGTGGCGGATGCCTCTTCGAAAAAACTGAAAAATCCAACAGCAGGAGAGAAATCATCCATCAAGAAAGGAAAGGCATTATATGCAAGTAGGTGTGTCATATGCCATGGTGAAGGTGGAACTGGTGATGGGCCAGGATCAAAAGCATTAAACCCAAAACCAGCAAACCATACTTCTAAAAAAGTGCAAGATCAAACAGATGGTGAGCTTTTTTGGAAAATATCCGAAGGCCGTGGGGCCATGGTTGGCTGGAAATTGATAATTGCTGAAGAAGACCGTTGGCATTTAGTCAACTATATCCGAACCTTAAAATCAAATTGATTGTTATCTATCCGTTCGAACCATAAAATCAAACGGAATAGAAAATGAAAAAATTTGAAATTACCACAAAAAAGAAACCCAGTTTATTGATAATTGCTTTGGTGGCATTCGCATATCTAACTGCATTCACCAATGCTACTTTTAATAACGCTGATACAGATCCCAAGAAATCAACGAAAGAGATTGGTCCAGAGGATTGGGCTGGGTACAAAAGTTGGTTTAAAATTACCAAAGAACCTAATACGGGCGATCCAACAGGATTCCTTGATAAGAAACACCGGGGGGAGGGTGCCTTTAGAGATGTCTACGTTAACAGTGTGGGTGAAGCCCTAATGAGAGGTAATGGCAGTTTCCCGTATCCCGAAGGTACTGTTATTGTTAAAGAAGCATTTAAGGATAAGAAATCTTATGATGCCCAAAAGAAGCCAGAACTTACCATCATGGTGAAGCAGGCAACCGGAACTGCCGCTGATACAAACGATTGGATGTTCGTGATGGGAGCAAGTGGAAAAGCAAAAGGGACTGGGATGGACAGTAAATGGGGTAAATTCTGTGGAAGTTGCCACATTAATGCCATTACCAAAGATTTTACTTTTATGGCAGCCGACTAACAGGCATTTTAATAACTAAAATATCACTAACAAAATAATTGGTTAATCGTATTTCGATTGACCAATTTTTATTTAATGACAACTGTACATACATTAAAATTCTTTAGACACTGTTTTTTACTACTCTTATTACTGTCGGGATGTAACGATCATGCCAAGGACCAGTTAAACTATTCAATTTTCTGGACGGATGCCTTCTATATGCAAATCAATAGTTACTCAATGCCTGATCAACGAATCGAAGAATTGGTAAATAAAGGTTTGGGGTTTCCCTGGAGAATAGTTGTGGACATGGAATCAAAAAAAATGTACTGGACAAACGTGGACAAAAATCTGGTGCAACGGTCTGATTTGGATGGAAGTAATGTCGAAAACCTGGCAGTGATATCCTATCCCCAGGGAATAGCACTGGATACATTGGAAAAGAAAATTTATATAGCGGAATCCGGTACGCCAATGATCATTAAAATGAACTACAATGGTTCGGAGATAGATACTTTAATAATTGGTTCAGGTTTGGCCGATCCAGATGACATTAAGCTCGATATAAGCCGAAAGAGAATGTATTGGGTTGATACATCCCTAAAAAATATTTGGACGGCAGGAATTGATGGTTCTGATCCTATGATAATAAAATTTAAAGATACTGTTGATCCCCAGGCTATTGATATAGATCCAATTAATAATTTGATCTATATAGCCGATTCTGGGGATGGAACCATCAAAATTGGAGATATTGAAAGCAACAAAGTAAATGTTCTTATTAACAACCTGGCTAAACCCACAGCCATAGTATTGAATCCATTATATGATAAAATATTTTGGATTGATGTTGCCTCTGGAAAAATCCAGTATTCTTCCGTACCAGAGATTAATATCACTGATCTTTATTCACAGGATATTGGAAATTTTCATTCAGGAATGGATGTTATTAAACAATATCATTGAAATGAATGATTAAAATTGTTAATTTAATTGATGAAATAGATTATTAGACTTGAAACCCCTTCTAACCTAACCCTTAGTTAAATGGAAAATCATAAATACACGTTTGAGGACATCGCGATCAGGTATGGACTAATGACAACAGTTGGGTTGATAGCCTATTTTTTGATTATGAAAGTTGTTGGTTTGGTCCATATTACAGAATTCAGGATGCTTAATTTCATATTTCTTGTAGGAGGTATCTATTTCGCCATCAGGCGGTACGGGGAAAACAATGAATCCATTACCTATTTGAAGGGAATGGGAATTGGTTTTTTGACCTCTGCTGTGGCTGTTATTCCTTTCGCCCTTTTCATTTTTATTTATCTGCAACTGGATCAGGGCTTATTGAATTATATTCTGGAAAATGATCAATTTGGCCAGCATCTTAACCCCTATATTCTAGCCTTTATCATTGCATTTGAGGGTTTTTTTTCGGGCATGATACTGACATTTATTATCATGCAGTATATGAAAAAAAGCCATTTAAAAGGTGGGGTATAAACTGAGGTAGAGGTCTTGAAATAATTTTATTGGTTAGGGAATTTTTATTGCGAATATTTGTGTTATGATCATTGTTAAAGTAAAAAGAAAACATTGATGATTAAGAAAAAATATACTGCCTACAAAATTTGTTATTCATTGACAATCATATTCTGCCTGATGTTAACTGCACCCAACACTGCAATAGCGCAATGGAGCGATTGGGTAGCCCCTGAGGAAGCAAATGCCAAGGAAAGTATTTATGAGCCCGGTGATGCTGATGCAATAGATAAAGGAAAAGCATTGTATGCAACAATTTGCTTTTTGTGCCATGGCGACCAAGGTAAAGGTGATGGACTACAGGCTCCGGCACTTGCCAAAAGCCCTGCAGATTTTAATTCCGAGCAAGTACAGCAACAAACCGATGGGGAATTGTTCTGGAAAATTACCAATGGAAATGATGTAATGCTGTCCTTTGCTTATTTTACCGAAGATGAAAGATGGCAACTGATATCTTATATACGTGCGATGCCTGGGCTGTCTGGAGAGGAGGAAATTGCCGATGAAACAATTGAAACAGTAGCCGTTGAAAAAACAACCACGCAAAATGATTTGGCATTCATGCAAACGCTTTTTAATCAAAACCCAGCCTTGAGCCTGGTATATTTGCTTATTATAATAACCTTGAGGGTAGTAGTTGTATCATTAAACTATGCTTTGATTTTGGCCAAAACCCTCAAAAAACCACATTGAAATGAAAATTGAGATTTAGGTTTTTGTGAAACTCCTTGGCAACATATTACCATTTATTTATTCCAGGCAACTAAACTAATTTCCAGGTTGATATCATCATAAATTAGTTTATCCCCAAGATTTTCAAAGAAATTACCAGAACCGTAGCGAATATTAAATTTGGACCGGTCAAATGTTATCTTTGCCAATGCTGTTAACCTGTTGTTGTTAATTTCAATAGTAGCTGGAAAACTGACCTCATTGGTGATATCTTTTATGGTAAGATTTCCAATAACAGAATAATTTCCTAGATCCGATTGTTGCTTTTTTATGGAAGTGATCTTTAGAGATGATTCGGGATGCTTTTTGATATAAAAGAAAGCACGGGATTTTAAGTGACCAACAAGTTTGTTGTTCATCTTTACATCAACAAGATCCAGGTTTTTGATGGTATTCATATCAATAATAAACTCACCAGTAGTGATGGTTTTATTTGATACGGCAAATTTTCCGTGTTTTATTTGTAATGTACCTTCATGTCCATAGGCTACTCTTCTTGCTTTCCATATTATTTTACTTGCAATTGGATCAACTGTATAGATTTCATCTAAAACAATTTCAGAAATCCCAGCCTCAGGGGAAGTTTTAATTTCCACTTGCCTGGTAGATGATAATAAAAGCAGTATTATCGCCCCTATAATTACGTATAATTGGTATTTCATAACGAAAATCCTTCAATTCTCTACAACACGATAGGTAATTACAAAAAATTGTCCACCTTCTAATTAATTCAACAAATTATTGATTTCTTTTGTTCTGCTTTATAAAGTTGCAAATTTAAACTGGGAGAATATTAACAATTGTATGTTAATAACAGATACTCTACATCATGAATGATATCGAGGAAGCTTACAATTTTATTCAAAATCAAATAGGGACATCACCTCAGATTGGAATTATTCTGGGGACGGGACTTGGGGCATTGGCAAATGAAATAGAAATTGAAACAAGTCTGGATTATAAGGATATCCCACACTTCCCCATATCAACCGTTGAAAGCCATTCAGGGAAAATGATTTTCGGGAATCTATCATCAAAACCTGTAGTGGTAATGAAAGGCAGGTTCCATTATTATGAAGGATATAAGATGAAGCAGGTAACTTTTCCTGTAAGGGTGATGAAGTTGTTGGGCATTAAGCATTTGATGGTTTCAAATGCCAGTGGTGGGCTTAATCCTGATTATCAAGTCAGTGATATAATGATTATTGACGACCATATTAACCTTTTCCCGGAAAATCCCTTAACTGGAGCAAACCTTGATAATTTAGGGCCGAGATTTCCTGATATGAGTGAACCTTATGATCTGGACTTAATAAAAACAGCTATTACAATTGGTCAGGAAAAGAACATAAAACTTCAAAGGGGTGTTTATGCAGCAGTTACCGGCCCATCCTTGGAGACCAGGGCCGAATATAAATATATCCGGAGTATTGGTGCTGATACGGTGGGTATGTCTACTATTCCAGAAGTGATTGTTGCCAAGCACATGGACTTAAAAGTATTTGCAGTTTCCGTAATTACAGACCTGGGCGTAGAAGGTAAAATAGAGAGAGTAACTGTAGAAAAGATATTAAAGGCGGCAAAAGATGCTGAACATGACTTATCTATACTGATGAAAGAAATGGTAAAGCTAATGTAAAATGTGTATCACCAATTATCTTAAAACAAGAATAGGATTTCCGGTTACATTGAGTTTCATGCTTTTGATAATCGCCCCATTTTATTCTTATGGCCAGCCCGGCCAACCAGCTTGGGATTGGTGGTGCCAAAACGTAAATTGTACCGGGGGCGATCATTGGATTGATTACATAACCATTTCCCCGGATTTTATGGGCCCCAATGCCCTGCCGGTTCCCGAAGTGGCAAAAGGTAGGGTAAACAATGAACTGTCTATAGAAGTTGGTGTACAAGCCCATTTTGGCAATGGGGATGATACACAGAACATTTTCACCAAATTGAATTACAATTTTGCAAAAGACCTTATCTCTATAAAAGTGTATGCTATGCCCAGGGAATGGTTTCAGGTTACCGATCAAACCAGGGACAAAAGAAAACTGTCTCCTGAATTTTTTGATGCTGATGGCTCTGGGAAAGGTGACATCTATTTTGGATTTGAGATGCAGATATTGAAAGACCGCAAATTTCCGGACATGATGTTAAGGGCATTTACCAAAACAACCAGCGGATCCAATACCGGTGGTGCCAGGTTTACAGATTCACCAGGGTATTTTTTCGATTTGTCAGTGGGCAAAAAAATTAATCTGGGAAATAATAGTTCAAATAAGCTCAATCTTTATAGCATGGTAGGATTTTATGTCTGGCAAACCTATGATAATGAGAATCCACAAAATGATGCCCCCCTGATAGGTTTTGGTGGAGATTTGGAACTAGGTGATTTTGTTTTTTCCAATTCATTGGCAGGATATTTTGGCTGGAAAAATAACGGTGATGATCCAGTTGTTTACAGGGCGGAACTACGAAAGAAAAATGCAAAATTTGATTACCTCCTCCAATTTCAAAATGGAATAAATGATTACCCCTACAATTCGGTAAAGCTATCTTTAATTTATCATTTGGACCTGCATACCAAGAAAGAAAACTGAACAATACTATTAGGAAGTGTTATTTGATAATTATTTTCGCAGTGTGGATATCATCAACGAATGATTGAATAGCCTCAACGGTAT
>CBDVAV010000183.1:0-8120 GCA_965372055.1 uncultured bacterium
CACTTTTTATAAATTCTTGGGCTAGTTCATATTGATTAGCCATTACATTGAAGAAATCATTAAGTCCAATCTGAAAAATAATAGTTTCATTTTTTCCCGTAATGGAAGTGATTGTTTGTTCGGCATCCATGGTAAAAATATCACCAAAAACTTCCTTTTCTTTAAGGGTTGTAATGGGTATATCTTCATTATATAAAGTGGCTTCACCTTTTGTGACTATGAAAATAGGTTTGTTATCATCTTCATCGAACAATTCAAGGCTCTCTCCGTCCTTTAATACCACGGTTTTTATTTTATCTACAATTTGGGACAGCAGAATGCCCCTGATTGAAGAAAACACCTCTATTTCTTTTAGGAAAAGTATCTTGTCCATTCTAAAGGGGAAATCGTCTTTTTTACTTTCGAAGAAGAAGGTAGAAAACAGTTTTTCATCAAGAGTTCTTTTCATGTCCTCATCCAGCCTCTGTGAGACACGTTGGTAGGTGCGCTTGTCCTTTTTATATAATATCCAGGCGGCAGTCTCCTGTAATAATGGGTCAGGATTAAACAACTGGGCTACCAACCCTCTGCTTATCTTGAATCCATCTAAAGATTCTATTGATTTCAGGGCACAAACTTTGGTCCATCGGTTTATATTATTGTAATCCCGGTTAAGCAGGAAGTTTAAGGTTTCGTGGTGGGTGTAGTTTTCCCTAGGGAAAAATACCTGCAGTTTTTCTATTTTATCCTTAACCCGTATATCATCCACCAGAGGGAACAATTTAGGCTTCATATCTTTGGCAAGGAAAATATCCATCAACTCAATAGCAAAGGCAATTCCATCTGAGAGGCCTGTTTCAATGTTTTCTTTAACCAGTGCCACGGATTCGGGGTCATAAACCAATGAAAGCAACATGTAAATATGTTCGAAATTGCTTTCAATTTCTTCGGTTAGTGCATTGATCAGCTTTTTATTGTTTTCATCATCCGGCAATTCATGAATGGCAGCCATATTCCAGATGGTTTTTCCAATTTCGTCATCCAATAATTCATGTATGGTGGTTATTTCGCCCTCTGTTGCTGAATAATTTACACTGCGAAATGAATTGAGGATCTGCTTAACTATTTTCCTATCGGGAAAGTCGATTTTATTCCATAACAGTTCAAATGATTCCCGGCCACCAATCCTGCCCATTATGTTTACAATCTTGAGCATGGTATTCTGTGATTGACCTGACTTATGAAATGCAGATTCCAGGGTAAAAAGTCCTTCTTCTCCCGCAGCTAATAATGAAGAGGAAGCTGCTTGTCCAAATGCGGGCGAGTCAAGCATTTCTATCAAGATTGGCCATGTTTCCTTCCTTTTAACTTTTCGAGCAGAAACAATGGCAGTCATTTTAACCGTAGGGTCTGGATCCCTGAGCAAATCCATTAGGATAAATATATTATCATCATCAATAAGCCTCCTTAACAGTTTAGCAGCCAGAAGCCTGTCTTCTTGTTTTAATGAAGTAGATAAGTTGTGCAACTTGGATGAAGGAATAGACAATACTTCACCCTGTTCGGATTCCCCTATTGCTTTTAGCGCTAATTTATGGGTTTCAGATTCGGTGTCTGAATCGTACTCTAGATCGAGTCCTTTTATTTTATTATTGACAAAATCTTTTATTGCATGGCTATTGCTTTCCATCAGCCGCAGGATAGAATCTTCGAACATGGCAGGCTCAAGTTTTTCCATCAGTTTCAGCCCATATATCACCCTTTCATCAGATTTGCTTTCTACTTCCGATTTAAGCACATTCTCTAGGGAGAAGCTATCTGATTCCTCTGTATCGGAGCGGCCTTTATTTTCTTCCAAAGTGGATTGAAGGGTTTGCCTATAGTTACCGTACATCTTGGTGGTAATAAAATACCAAAGACCTATAATGGGCATCATTACCAACACCACATAAATGAACTGCAGTTGATAATTGTTCAAAAGGATAATAAACCCACCACCAAGTGCTGCTGCAAAAGAGGCGATCACACCTTCGATCTTGGTTTGTACATCAAATTTAACGGAGGCATCAATAGGTAGAAAATAAAGTTTGAACGAAGGGCCGTCAAGCGCATCTTTCATAGCATCGATAAATAACTTTCCACCAGCGATAACTAGGAAGAAATAGATAAAGTTTTCAGCATCTGAGGTAAATCCCATGGTGCCGCCGACTATAAGCGCAAAAACAATCATTCCGCCTATAAGTATGGGATTAATCAACAGGGCAATTTTTAATCCATAGTTGGATATTATCCAGTCGGTAACAAATGTTTGAAACAGGAAACTGAATATTACAACCGTGGCTTCAAAATAGGCAATAAAACTACCAAGGTCTTTTGGGTCAGGGAATTGGGCGCCGGTAACGTTCAGGAATGAATAATCCATAAAAACTATGGCAATCATGGAGACGATCACGAATAAAGCCAGCAGCCTTATATATTTGTTTCCTATTATTTTAATAAAGGAATAAGTTTTTTGCTGTACTTCACCTGAAGCTTTTAACTCATATTTTGCGGACAAGAAGAAGAAGTTTATAAAAAGCAAGATTGCTGCTATCACACTAATCAGTAACAGATCTTCAACCCTGTTGAGGCCTTCTAATATTGCACCAATGGCAAAAAGTGCCAGAATTGATGCCACAAGTTGTCCGGTATCAATTCCACCTATTATTCTTTTTGACTGTCTGAGGGTGAACATCCTGCCAAATGCTCCCCAGAATACAAGTAAAGTGATATAAACGAATGGCAATGCCATTACGAAGGCTGCGAAGTACAAGTTCTTCAGATCCTGTGCCCTGGCTGGATCATCTATCAAAATATGAAACCCATACCATGTACTCCCAACAAGAACAACAATTAGCAACAGCCAAAATAAACCTACAAATTTAAATGGTATCCTGGCCTGAAGGAAGGAAAAGAGATAGGTAACTACTATTCCAACACAACCAGCATAGAAAATTGCAAGAGGTAAATCAACTGTTTCATCGAATTCCCTTAAGAACAATGTAACTGTTCCCACTTCAAAAGAAGCCAGGAAAATCCCCATAAAAAAACCTTGTAGCAATAAATATGAAACCTTGGTCGATTCTTCAGGTTCTACATTAAGTGCTTTAAAAAACAGGGTTTTCATAGCAATTTTGGTTGATAGAATGAAATAATGCTCAAAATAAGATAATTTTTTTACTAAAAAAAGCGTCTTGTAATTCTTTCAAGACGAATGATTTATCAAATCTTAATTAACTCACTAGATCACGCAAAAATAACAATTGAATTAATAATAACACAATCATTTTTATATAATTATTAGAACGATGTGTATTATTATATTAAATAACACTTTCTTATTTTGTCTCAATTGTAGGTTTTTTATCAGCACTTGATTTTATATGGACATCTCTCTGTGGGAAGGGTATCTCGATATTATTTTCCTTGAATTTTTTTGCTATTGCAAAATTCACTTCACTTCTTAAAACCTTAGGGCGATTTATAAATACATTGCTCCATGCCACTAAACTGAAATTCATGGAGCTGTCTCCAAACTCTTCGAATATAACTTGTGGACTGGGCTCGGGTAATATCCCATCTATTTCATCCGCAATCCCGAGCAGTATTTTTTCGATTTTTGCTGGGTCCTCATTATATGAAACACCTATGGGAAACCAGAACCTTACATTTCTGTCGTTATGGCTCCAGTTGATAACAGTCGATGAGATAAAATCTGAATTGGGGACAATTACAGAAATATTGTCGTTGGTTAACACGGTAGTTGACCTTGCGGAAATTCTAACAACATCACCTCTCACACTGCCAACTTCAATGCGGTCGCCTACTTTTATGGGCCTTTCAAAAAGGATAATTATGCCGGAAATAAAATTATTGGTAATATTTTGTAGACCAAATCCAATTCCAACACTAAATGCACCTGCAATAATTCCAAATGCACTTAAATCAATTCCCGAATTCTGAACAATAACCAGTAGTCCGATTACGATTATCAAGTACCTGAAAATTGTCCCGATAGACTGAACAGTACCTATTTCGTGTTTGTATCTTTTTAGAATTCTGTTGATCAGTATGTTCTTTGCTTTTCCAGATAAATAGACTAACAGAATAATTGAGAATATAAATAGTATGATCTCCCCAAAACTCACAGGGGAGTCACCGGGGATCAGGGGGAAGCTGAACAATTCGTAAATATAGTTCCAAAGCTCTTTTATTGAATTAAAGAAAGACTTGATCTTGTCCATTATAATATTGATCACCTTTGGTTAATTGCAGTTATCAGATAGCAATTATCAATTAACAATTTTGAAATAACAATTATCATACAGCAAATTAATAGTTTACATTTATCAAGTATTGTTTGTTTGATGTAAGTTATCAACTTATACTATAGAATTATTCGCAATCAGGGCAATAGTAACGAAGTATCTCCATAACTAAGGAACCGATAACCGGACTTTAATGCTTCATTGTAAATTTTTCGCCAATTTTCTCCAACAAAAGCGGCAACTAGAAGGATCAAAGTAGAAGTTGGTAAGTGGAAGTTGGTCATTAAACCTGTACATGCCCTGAATTGATAACCGGGGATAATTAATATTTCTGTTTCGCCATGAAGGGTGTTGATGTTTTCAGTCAACATGTAGTTTTTAACTTCCTGTAAACTTTCGTTTAAGGTGATTTTTGTATTGCTATTTTCATATGGGTACAACTTCTCAATCCTGAATATCTGATTTCCTGACTTAAGCTTGACACCATACCAATATAATGATTCGATGGTTCTCATGGATGTAGTGCCAACGGGAATGATCTTTTCATATTTCTCCAGATTATCGATGTTTTTTAAACTGATAACAATCTGTTCATTTTGCATTGGGTGTTCGCTGACATTGTTGTGTTTTATTGGTTGAAATGTGCCGGCACTGACATGAAGTGTGAGGTAGTCGGTTGCAATATTCTTTGATTTTAGCTCATTGATGATGTCTTTTGTGAAATGTAATCCAGCGGTTGGAGCAGCTACTGCCCCGGGGTTTTGGGAATAAATGGTTTGGTATCTCTCCTTATCAGAATTTTCCGGCTTGCGTTTTATGTACGGGGGGAGAGGGACCTTGCCCATTGCTTCCACACATTCTGCAAAGGAAATATCCGTATCCCAACTAAATTCAATATGGCCAAGTTCCCTGTTGGCTATTCTTGCCTGGAATTTAAAAGAATTTTTGCTGTCTACATTTATGGAAAGTGTCTGGTTGTCCTTCCACTTCTTAAAATTGCCAACCAGGCAGTTCCAAATGCATTTTTCCCTTATCTCCATAGCTTTGGAGATTTCCTTATCAGGCCAAACAGGCAGGGTCAAGAATATTTCAATAGCTGCCCCTGTATCTTTTTTTAATATCAATCGTGCTGGAATAACCTTTGTCTCATTAAATACCAACAAAGAATTTTCTGGTATCAGGTCTGGAATTTCTTTAAAAATGTGATGTTCAATTTCATTATTTCCATAAACCAGAAGTTTTGAATTTTCTCTTTGAGTCAACGGAAATGCGGCTATTCGATTACTCGGAAGTTCGTAATTATAATTACTTAAATCAACATTTGGAATTGAATTCCCCAATAGCTTAATTATTTGGTCGGATGAAATTTAACATGCATATTTGATTAATTTATCATTAACCTACAAAGGTTTTCATAGAATTATAAAATGTCATTGACCGGGAGCTTTTTAAAATATACACTAAGGTTTAATTTTAATGCCCGTACTTCAAGGGGATCTTTGAATGAGAAAGATTCTTTTATAATTAAGATTTGGGACAGTGCAATCCCTGAGGTTATAGGAATGGGGGAGTGTGCTCCACTGAAGGGCTTATCAATTGATTTTAAAGAGGACTTTGAAGAAACAATATCTGGGATTGTTGATCATTTTGGTGATCTCACCACCCCCAAAACCATTGATGATGCTTTCAATCTGGCAAAAAAATCAGTTCCTAAAGATTATCCTTCCATAAGATTTGGACTGGAGATGGCTTTGATTGATTTAATGAACGGCGGAAAGCGATTGTTATTTGAAAATGGATTTAGCAAAGGGGAAATTAAAATCCCTATCAATGGATTGATCTGGATGGGGGACTTGGAATTTATGCTTACTCAAATTACAGAGGAGATATATGATGGTTTTGACTGCATTAAAATAAAAATTGGCTCATTGGATTTTGATAGGGAATGCGATATCCTGGAATACATCAGGAATAAATATTTCAGGGAAAATATTATAGTGAGGGTTGATGCAAACGGGGCTTTCAAGCCTGAAGTGGCAATGGAGAGGTTGGACAGGTTAGCCAAGTACAATATACACTCGATAGAACAGCCCATCAGGGCAGGGCAGAAGGAACAAATGAAAGAACTTTGCCAGAAGTCGGCAGTCCCTATTGGACTGGATGAAGATCTGATAGGCATAGGATCGGTAAAGGAAAAAAGGGAATTATTAGAATATATCAGGCCACAATACCTGGTGTTAAAACCAACATTATTGGGTGGATTTAAGGCTTGCCAAGAATGGATCAAAATTGCTGAAGAAAAAGGCATTGGCTGGTGGATAACTTCTGCTTTGGAATCTAACCTGGGCCTCAATGCGATTGCTCAATTTGCAGCTCAGTATCCATTAGACCTGCATCAGGGATTAGGAACCGGAAAGCTATATGATAATAATATTATCTCTCCACTAAAAGTTGATTCTGGGCATCTGAATTATGAAGCAGGCGAAGAATGGGATTTCTCGGTATTGACTGAGACAGTAGATTCCGGGAAGAAGGAGTGATTTATTGGAAAGTTTACTGGTAATGTGAAACCAACTCTTCGTATACCATCTTCATTCCAACGCTGCCAATTTTGTTTATTAATTTCATGTTTGGCTTTTCAGGCACATCGGGAAGTTTCGGGTCGATAATAAATTTTGGAACGGGATCAGGTACATGCCCTAGAAGACCAGCTGCAGGGTAAACCACCAGTGATGTGCCTATAATTATAAATATGTCTGCCGATAATGTTTCTTGAATGGCTAGATCCATGGCTGGGACCATTTCCCCGAACCAAACGATATTAGGCCTGAGTTGTGAACCTCTTTCACATTTATCTCCATAATTAAGCTCCCAACCTTCAATATCATAAATAAGATTTTGATCCAGGGTAGACCTGGACTGAAATAAATTTCCATGCAGGTGAATCACTTTAGTTGACATGGCCTTTTCATGCAGGTCATCAACATTTTGGGTAATAACCACTACCTCGAAATATTCTTCAAGATCGGCTATGAATTTGTGGCCGGGATTTGGCAGTACTTGCAATGCTTTTTTTCTTCTTTGATTATAAAAGTCAAGCACTAATTCCGGGTTTTTGCCCCAGCCCTCTGGAGAGGCTACTTCTGTCACATCATAACCTTCCCACAGTCCACCGGCATCCCTGAAAGTGGGTATCCCGCTCTCGGCACTAATTCCAGCACCGGTTAGAACAACAACCTTTTTTACCAGCATGATTTACTGATTTACTTCTTTTTGAACCTGCCTTTTTTCTCAGGTGCATTGGCTGCCAGTTCTAGGCATTCCTCCAATGTGAGATCTTCAGGAACTTTTCCTTTGGGAATTTTGACATTCTTTTTGCCAGCTTTGATATAGGGTCCCCACTTGCCCTTTAAAACCATTACCTCGGAATTTTCTTCAAATACTTTTATGAATTTCTCAGCGTCCAGTTTCCTCTTTGCTTCAATTAACTCAATTGCACGTTCAATGTTCACCGTGATTGGATCATCAGTCTTTTCAAGAGAGTAAAATTTGTTCTCATGTTTTATGTAGGGCCCATATCTGCCAATAGCGGCGGTCATCATATTTCCTTCGAACTCCCCGACGTCCCTTGGAAGTTTAAATAACTCTAATGCATCTTCAAAGGTTATGCTTTCAAGCAGTTGGTCTTTTCTGAGGCTGGCATATCGTGGCTTCTCTGCTTGTTCATCATCATTATTGTTTTCCCCAATTTGCACGTATGGTCCAAACTTGCCCAATTTCGCATATATATTTTTTCCAGATGCAGGATCTGTTCCTAACTCTCTTGCTGAACCT
>CBDVAV010000184.1:0-8116 GCA_965372055.1 uncultured bacterium
AGGAATTGATGCCTTTGTACTCACCCCGGTCAGAAACTACATCCCTGAGTGGTACATGATCGGACCTTTTCCCAATGCCAGGGAATCCGATTATTTACGTTACGGCCTTGATTCTATTTATGCACCTGAGCGGGAGATCAATTTGGAGGCTAAATATACCGGGGTTAATGGACAGGAAATCTCCTGGGAAAAAGTGGACGGAAAAAATGCCGGTTACGGTATGGCATTATGGAACAGGTATGATCCCTATGAATTTGTAGTTTGCTATGCCCTAACCTATATCTATTCCCCGGAAGCACAAGCAGTGCCTCTTATGTTCAGCAGCGATGATGGTGCAAAAGTATTTCTCAATGATGATGAAATCTACCGCTTTCTGGAGGTCAATATCGCTTACCCCGACCAGGAAGAAATAAACCTTGACCTCCAACCTGGCTGGAACAAATTATTGATCAAGATTGAAAACAATTTTGGGGGATATGCTTTTTATGCCAGGGTGATTGATGAGAGGGAAAATTTGGTGATGAGTGTTGAGCCACCAAAGTAATTTTGGGTGTTCCGCATCCGATGGCTTTAAGCCATCGGATGCGGAACTACAATTACTACTGATATGCTATATATATGGAATTAACAATACTTTTATTCGTGGAATACGTATAGCCAAATGTTGGGACCAATGTAAAAATCGCGAATATCATTTCTATCGGCCGACAGAATTTCATAACTTTGGACATGGCAAAAAAATCCCCCAATAAAAGTCCATTAGCAGAGGTATTTGGCTTTCCCTTAGAAATTAAAAGTGTCAAAGCAAATCGATACAGAAAACAGAAATTATGTCCTTATAACAACAAGGTTCCTAACTGCACTAAGGATAAGGCAAATAATCCACTTGGAGTTTGTAGCGTTTGGCACAATGGTACTTCAATTATTACTTGCCCGATCAGATTTAGGGAGGATTGGGTCATCGTTGAAAATGCAGCCAAATTTGCATTTGGTTCTAAGTCCAACTGGACTTCTCTTTCGGAAATTAAACTTGTTGACAAAAATGGCCAATCTGCTGGAAATATTGATTTCGTTTTAGTTCAATACAATGACAAGGGAGAGCTAATTGACTTTGTTTCTCTTGAGGTTCAGGGAGTATACATTTCAGGTAATCTTAGAAATCCATTTGAAGCTTATATTAAAAAGCCTTCTAAAGATTTTGAATGGCCTACAGGATACAACTATCCAAAACCTGACTACCTCTCTTCTTCCCGAAAACGACTTATTCCTCAAATGTTATATAAAGGTGGAATATTCCAATCATGGAGAAAGAAACAGACAGTTGCCCTTCAAAAATCATTTTTCTATACACTACCCAGCCTGCCAACAACAACAAAATCGAAAGCAGACATTGCTTGGTTCTTATATGACCTTGAATTCAACTCAGACCAAAACCAAAACAATCTTGTCTTGGTAGACACTGTATATTCTGAGTTTGAACCTGCACTTTTAAGAGTGACGACCCCTGAACCGGGAGATGTATCAGGTTTTATTAATATTCTGCAAACCCGTCTTGACGAGCATTTGGATAAGAATCCACCAGACGCACCGTCATTAACAGACATAATCAGTAGTTAATTATGGACGGGCAATTATCAATATTTGAAACTAAACTTAAGAAGGTGGCTTCTCCTAAAGTGGTTAATGTAGCTTCTGTTCCACAGAGAAGTCCATTTAGGTATCCAGGTGGCAAAACTTGGCTGATACCCATAGTAAGAAAATGGTTGAAACAATCTAATAACCACATAACATTGATAGAACCATTCGCAGGTGGTGGGATTGTTAGCCTAACAGCTGCATTTGAAAATCTTGCCAATCAAGTTGTGATGGTAGAATTTGACAAGGAAGTAGCTGCGGTTTGGGAAGTAATCATTAATGGTGATCATGAATGGCTGGCTAACGAAATTTATTCTTTTGAACTGACTTTAGAAAATGCAAATGAAATTCTACAAAAAGAAAAGAAAACTTTAAAAGAACAGGCATTCAGCACGATTCTAAAAAACAGGATTTATCATGGTGGTATTATCACTAAAGGTTCTGGATTAATCAAGAATGGTGAAAATGGCAAAGGGATAAAATCCCGCTGGTATCCAAAAACATTAAGAGATAGAATTCTTGCTATTGGCCATGTTAAGAACAAGTTATCGTTTATAACTGGAGATGCTTTTGAAGAAATGGAGAAGGCTCAAGGTAAACTAGAAAGCTACTTCTTCATTGATCCTCCTTACACAATCGCCGGAAAAAGGCTTTATACACATTTTGACATTGACCATAATAAATTATTTGCGTTAACAGCTCAACTTAAAGGAAAATTCATGTTGACTTATGACGACAAACAGGAAATTAGGGACTTAGCCAAAGAATACAATTTGGATTATCGAACTATTCCAATGAAAACAACACACCATATTCAAAAGAATGAAATTATTATTTCAGACAATTTGGATTGGTGGAAATAGAGAAAATACTTGCCCAACATACCCAGGTGAAGAGTCGGGTGTTTCCACCTGACTTCAAATTGAATGACAGAACCAAAGCAATTTTCTATCTACTCCTCTGAGTTCATTTATATTAGTCCAATATATTGGGATATGTCTCATATATAGATAGGATCGAGCTTAATATATTATCGATATGACTAATTGAAAAATAAAATAGATTTGACGGAATTTAATAACTTGCGAACATCACAAAATCAGATAGTAATGTTAAAAGAGGTATTGCAAACTTTAAAGATGCTAAGGCGTATTGAAAATCCATCAAAAGAGGTAAAAGATTCGTTGGATTATTTGGAACAATCTGTAAAATCAAAAACAAAGGAGAATCTTTTGGACTTGATGTCTGTGGGAGATGTTATTGGATATGATGAACTTCAAAACAGTTTAAAAGAAATGGTCAACTTTTTAGAAAACTTGAAGAATAAATCCAAATAGCGTCTGATCCAGTGAAGTCAAGTGTTTCCACCTTACTTCAGAACGATTCGGTTTCAAGCATCATATTCTAAATAATATGTAGATTTGAATAATGGACACATTTTACAGAAAATAAGCTTGAAGACATATTCAACTACTACAAAAGCAAAGCAGGATTTAATGTTGCCCAGAAATTAGTAAATGGTATTACACCTGTAGAGATAATATTTACCCGAAATGAGACACATCCTAATTTTATTACCAGCTATAATTACATTCTTTTGCTCTTGTTCTCCGCAAAACAGGGATAAGAATTCAACAGCTTTCGACCTTGTCTGGTCTGATGAATTCAGTGGATCAAATCTAGATACTGCCAATTGGAACATTCGTACAGCGCAACCAGGTTGGGTAAATGCCGAGTTACAAGAATACGTGAAGGATAGCACCATTGAAGTTAATGACGGTTTACTTGTTATCACCGCTAAAAAGAAAGGTGACGGTTACATCTCTGGACGAATTAACTCCCAAAGAAAAAGGGAATTTCAATATGGCCGCGTAGAGTTTCGGGCGAAACTTCCACGGGGAAATGGCACTTGGCCAGCTTTATGGATGCTTGGTCAGAATATTGATGAAGTTGGGTGGCCAAAATGCGGGGAACTGGACATAATGGAACATATCGGCCGAATACAAAATATTGTCCATGGAACAGTGCACAATGATTTTGCCAGTGGTGATCATCACCATACCGGAGGTCTGAAAGTAAATACAGCTTCAGATGAATTTCACATTTATGCCATGGTGTGGGATGCAGACAAAATTCGCTTTTTCATCGATGACCTCAATTACTATACCTATCAACCTGAGATAAAAGATGCAAACAATTGGCCTTATGACCAACCTTTTTATATCATCATCAATTTTGCCATAGGAGGCAACTGGCCGGGATTCGAGATAGAGGATGAATTACTCCCCCAAACCCTGGAAGTGGATTACGTGAGAGTGTACCAGGGAAGTGAGATTTAAATAGTTTGGGGAATAGCTATTTATCTGGTTTGGGTATTTGATCTTCTGAACTCAATTGGGACTTGTATTCAGACGGGGAACATTTGAACAACTCTTGAAAACAAGTGGTGAAGTAGGTCTGACTACTAAACCCTACCTGATATGCTATTTCAGTTACATTGCCAGCTTCCTGTTGAAGTAGGTCAGCAGCCCGGCGCAATCGATAATTCCGTATAAAAGTAGTCGGTGGCTGATCAGTCAAAGCCTTAAGCTTTCGGTGCAATTGAGATCGGCTCATTCCAATTTTGTGGCCTAAAATTTCAACGCTAAAAGTGTCATCATCTATATTATCTTCAATTATTTCTTTGAGGTCCTCAAGGAATTTTTGATGTACGGAAGATACTTTTACTTCCTTTGGTTTCAGCCATATTTCTTGCTGGTACTTGTTTTGCAATTGTTCCCTTATGGTGATAAGGTTTTTTATTCTAATTCCAAGTTCTTTTCCATCAAAAGGTTTAATCAAATAGTCATCTGCACCAATTTCCAACCCCTCTAATTTATTTTCCCTTGAAGCCTTTGCGGTCAATAAAATGATTGGAATATGATTTGTGTTTTTATTTGTCTTTAACTTTTCGCACAATTCATAACCATCCATTTTGGGCATCATTACATCACTGATTATTAAGTCAGGAATGGCTTCTTCAGCTTTTCTATATCCTTCTTCCCCATCTTCTGCTTCTATCACTTTATATTCGTCATGAAGGCTTTCTTTAATAAAATTCCTTAAATCCTGGTAATCTTCAACAATCAGAATTTCGAGCCGTTCTGAATTTTCATTCTCCAATTCATTTTTATCACTAACCTGCTCTGTGGATTGGCCTACCTCTAAAATACCGATTTGATCCTTGCTGGGCAGTTCGTCATTAGCCACTTCAGTAGATTGCTCTATTACCTCATTTTCCACATGATAATCTCCATTAAATGGCAGGGTGACGGTAAAGATGGTATTACCATCAAAACTTTCTACCGATACATTACCGTGATGCAGTTCCACCAATTCCTTAACCAAGGCTAAGCCCACACCTGTACCAGCATATTTTCCTGAACTATCACTTTCAACTTGATAAAATCTATCAAAAACATAAGGAAGATTGTCCTGTGAAATACCTTCTCCAGTATTAGATATTGAGATTTTAATAAATTTAGAAATTGCATCATAGCCATTTTGTTCGGCTTCCACGATCACATTGATTTTCCCATTTTCAGGAGTAAACTTAAAAGCATTGGAGAGTAGGTTTGTCAATATTTTTTGTATTTTCTCTTTGTCGAAGTATAGATCGATTTTTGAGATGGAAGACTTTTCTGTTAGTGCTTCGCCATTTAAAGTAACATTAATGTTTTTTTCTACAGCCAAAGTCCCAAATAACAAGAGCATTTTTTTTGTGTAAAGGACTATGTCATGTTTTGATATTTTAAGAACTACCTTACCTGACTCCAGTTTAGATAAATCCAATAATTGATTAATCAGTTGGAGGAGACGATTGGCATTTCGATTGATAATATCATAATCCAAGGGGTTTAACAAGGTCTTAGGTTGAGATATTTGTTTATTGATAAGGCCAATAATCAGGGTTAAGGGGGTTCTGAACTCATGGGATATGTTGGCAAAAAAGTTGGACTTTATTTTATTCATTTCTTTCAACTTTTCTGATTGCTCCTTGAGTTTACTGTTTTTTAGTTCTATTGCTTTTTTTAGATTCGATTGTTCTACAACAAAGTAGTATTGAGTTAGATAAACAATGGTGGAGACACCAATAATATTCAACACAAACAAAAAATTGATAAAGTTTTCATCTAGATTCCAGTCAAAATAATCAGGTAGTATATCATTAATGTAGAAGGCTATAATCACCAAGAAAATATACGAAACAAACCAGATCAATGAATGCCGCGTACTAAAAAAGACAAGTGCCCCAACCGGGGAAATAATTGCCCACATAATTACAGCACTTCCAGGAATAAATCCTCCTAAACTTAATTGAAGTGCAAAAGGGAGAATAAGGATTAAAAATAATTGACTGTTACGAAAGAATTTGAACTTCTTGGTTGTTATGAAATAGATAACACTAATTATCGAAAGCACCCCATAGCTAAAGGGGATTACACCAGGGATATAAAGGCCGTTAACGAAATATAATATTCCCCAACCCAATCCAGCAAAGGCAAATGGAACACTCATTACCAATAAGCTGGATTTCCGTAAATTTTCATTGGCCGTATCACTGGGCAGATAACCCGCTTCAATGAACTTTTTGATAATTGATTTTAAATAGTGTGATCGCATCCGAATTTTTCTCTCTTAAAGTCCGTTTCCCGAGTACCTTGTTGTTTGGAATCCTAGATATATTTAATCAAAAAAGTTGGTGCCCAAACATATTAAGCAAACGTGTAATGAAAGCTTATAGGGTAAAAATATAGAAAATATCCCTAATTATCGCTATTGACAAAATCTTTATAATATTATACATATCCTGATTGTTGTTTAGAGATTTTTAGATATGGATATGAAATAGTTATATGGTTTAAAATTAAATTACAATCGATTTTAAGCCAATAGATTGGACTGCAATGTAAGCCTCCCAAAAGTCACCTAAAGAATATTAATAACGAATAAGAGAATTGCCTGTTAGCTATTGTCTCCGATAGTCCTATTTATTCACCTACCGTCTATATGCGACAAATCTTTATTTATTCGCAACATAATTTTATTAGCATAACCCATTGATTGCCTTCTTTTGTATTGCTTCAGATTTAAAATAGAAGCATGGTTTCCAAAACAAGATTTTATAGAGGTTTCTAATGATAAGCGGGAAGAAATGATTTTGAAAGCGGCAATTGTTACAAATAGGCAAAGTTTTAAACATCTCTGTTGTGAATTAATAGAATCCAATTCCCAACTAATTACAACTGGTTCCTATATTAACTATGCTTTCCTGAGAAGAAGCTCCACCATGCCAGACCTAATTATTACGGATAGCTTGGAAGGCACTAATTGTAAACATTTAGAGCAGTTGAGGACGAAATTTAAGGAAGCCATCATTGTTATTATCTCCGATGGTTGGAACAAACTTAATCTGTACAACGCACTACACATTGGGATTGATGGATATCTGTCAAAAGAAGAAACTTTTGATAAACTGAAAATGGCTTTAGAGGAAGTGATTTTAGGGTTGGTGCCAATGTCATCATCAATCACCAGAATTATTGCCGAAGATTTTCTAAGAAAGGAAGAAATAGTATTGACAAGAAGGGAAATCGAGGTGCTGCAAGAGATTAGTGTTGGCAAATCTTATTGGCAAGTTAGCAAAGAATTAATCATTTCATTTGAAACTACCAAGAGTCATATGAGGAGTATTTTCAAAAAATTGTATGCAAAAAATAAGAGTGAGGCGGTTTATAAAGCCCAATCATTAAACTTATTAAGTATTAATCGAACAAAAGCTTATCTGGATCAAGGGTAAGCTTACATCTTAACCGCAAATTACTATGATGGCACTAATCGTTAAATGGTGTGTAAAATATGCCGAGTGGATACTGGTTACTGCATTTCTAATATTGATAATTGAAGTGATCTGGATAATGAAAATTATTTGAAACAGGCTTATATATCCACTAACAAATTTTAACATGTATCCACAGATTAAATCAGAGCCCAGTAATCCTATGGGATATCATTCAGATGGTATACATCTTGCAAATGAAGGAAGGCAGTAAAATATATAACCAGAAAATATTAAGCTAGCATAAGGGTTTTCATTTCGATTCCCGATTGACAACATAAGCTCTTGTCAACAAAAGACGACTACTTAATTAATAGTTTAGACTACAACCCAAAGACACAGCAACACCCCCTTACACTTCACCCTTCTTTTTCTTTTCCTTGGGCGCAATATATTCTACCCCCTTCTCACGAAGCATCTTGTTAAAGCTGGCCACGTCCTCTACCAGGATCTTTTCTACAGATTTGTAAAGCTCCCTCCACTGCTGTTGTAATTCCTGGTACAATTCCTTTTCACCCTTTTTACACAGCCTTTTCCAAGAAACACCCGACATCAGACGAAAATGCCTGAACTGTTTTATTCCCCTCTCTCTTTTAATATTTT
>CBDVAV010000185.1:0-8086 GCA_965372055.1 uncultured bacterium
TTTGATGACCAAAACCCAATTTAGAAATGCTAAGGTTAAATCAAATGAAATTTAAATTCACTGCGCTAGTATTTGTTATTTGTTCAGTAACATTTAATGGCTGTGCACAGATAGATTGTGATAATATACCAGGACTGGAATCAATACTCATCCCTGGTAATATTGTTCTTTTAGGCGAGATACATGGCACAAAAGAAGCTCCCTATTATATTGGCCAAATGGCTTGTAATGGTCTAAAAAATGAAATAAAGGTTACAGTAGGACTAGAATTGCCCAAGTCAGAACAGTATCAAGTCGATGAATTTCTCAATTCTCAAGGAACTCCAAATGACAGGCAAAATTTTCTAAATCTCCCCTTCTGGGCTAAAGATTATCAGGATGGGCGGACTAGTCTGGCAATGTTTGATTTAATTGAGAGCTTGAGGAAAATGAAGATTGCTAGAAAATTAGTTGACGTATTGTTTATAGATAATCCTGGATCAGGGAATAGAGAGATCGAAATGTCGGATAATGTAATTAGAGCTGTAAAGAATAACCCCAATAACCTCTTTCTGATCTTGACAGGAAATTTACACAGTATTATTGCTGATGGATCTGGAAAAATGGGTAGTTATATTGTCGAAAAACTAGGTACTGAAAAAGTAATATCCCTGAAGCAAAATTATCCCGGTGGTTCTGCCTGGGTATGTTTAATGGGGGAAGGATGTGGACCTGTTAAATTACGAGGGACCGGAGGAAGCGAAATTGGTATATTCCTGGATGAAACATTGGTTGATTATGATGGTTTTTTTGCAATGGATAGCATTCACGCTTCGCTGCCTGCAAAAGAATTGATGATTGAAAAATAAACATCTACAACATATGAAATTTAATCTAATATTACTAATAATTTTTATTTTTGGGACTAATACCAATGCCCAGAACCATGATTTTAAATTAAACGAAAACATTTGTTATTGTGTTGGTGGTTCTCCATTGTCAATTGTGAAATTGGATAATAATTGGGAGCTATTGTTATTTCTACGTCAACCAAAGACAACTGCAAAACTTGATTCTTTGGAAATTAAGTACACACATAGTCAATTAAAACTACTCAAGCAATGGAACCTTATAAAAGATAATGTCAATGATTTTTATCAAACATCTATCGTCATTTTGGATAGTATTAAAACGGAAAGCTTAAGAAACTATTCTAAACAGCTCTCTTTGAATCTGGTTAATGAGATTGAACCAAAAGTCTTGGAATTAAAATCACACCTTAAGAGTATAAAAAGGGAGAAAAATATTTATAGCATTTTATTTTCTTATATCATTGATGGAATGATTTGGAAATATATGGAAAAAGAAAATTTAGTTGATCCAAGAGAAATTGCTTTGAACAAACCTAATTGGAATGGAGAATATTGGACTCTTTATCCTAAAAGAAACTTTTACTGTGGAACGAATTCTATTTCAGATAATGGATATTCTATTAAGGTTAACTGGAGTGAGGAGGCGATACCCAAAATGATCCCTTTTGTAACTCGTTTTGATTTACTTGGCAAAATACTAAATGACTTTATTGAAAAAGGTAAATTAGACGATGAGGAAGCAATAGATGTATTCGGTAAATATAATTTTTTTGACAATCATGGAAATTTCACTGTGCCTATCATTATAGAAAATGATCAGGACAAAGTATATACTATATCGAAAGAAATTTCTGTAAGTATCATAAGTTTCATTAAATCAAAAATTGATTTAGAAACACTAAAAATGAAATTAGGTTTTAGAGATACGTCACAAACATTAATCATTCTATATCATGAAATGATTTGGGATGTCATGTCAACTTTGGAAAATAAAAAAATTATAGAAAAGCCAATTGCTTTTAAATACCCAAAACAAACTAAACCAGAAGATATTGGAGATATTATCATTTTAGTAAAAAAATAATTATTGCCATTATGGTTGAGAATAATGAAGATATTATCCTGAATAGGTTAATAATAATTAATAAATAAACAATGAAAAGAATCTGCATATTGCATCTATCAGTATATTTATTCACCTTAATTACATTGAGTTGTGCACAAGAAAAAAACAAAGAGAAAATTACTACTATCCTTAATACTGAAGAGTATACAAGACTTATGACCATGACACCCTATGATTTCGATCAGGCTGAAGATGGTTTTAGAAAGCATTGGAGAAATTATGAACTCATACGTTTGTTAATTCCCGAATATATTGAAGTGAACCAATTGTCTGCCAATGAATCAGGAAATCTGCATTGGCATTTAGGTCAAATGCATGCATCTAATGACAATACCGAAGAAGCTATAGCTGAAATGAAACTTTCCTATAGAGGCGATCATGTAACATGGGATAGTTACGTAAAAGGAACAATAGCATTTCTGGAAAAGGATCGAACTTCATTACTACAAGCTCTGGACACTTTAAGGAAACAAGAAAATCAAATGAATATTCAAATTTTGGAAAATATGATAAAGAACTTCGGTAAGACGTATAAAGAAGCTTCTAATTCCAATTAATTATGACTGATTATAAAAAAAATTAATTTCTAAATTAAATCGATTATGAAGGAATTATTATTTATTGGAATTGCATTACTTTATTCTGTTCAGACTTTTGGACAAAATAATACACTTCTATTAACTGAAAATCAAACCTCCCCTAAAGCAAAATTATCCGATATAAGCTGGATACAGGGTAATTGGAGAGGTGAGGCATTTGGTGGGGTTACAGAAGAGATATGGGGCCCACCACTGGGAAAATCAATGATGTGCGTATTTAAACTTGTTGTAGATGATCAAGTGCAATTTTATGAAATAGAAACAATTACCGAGGAAGATAATAGTTTAATATTAAGGCTTAAGCATTTTCATTCGAACTTGAAGGGTTGGGAGGAAAAGGAAAAAACCATTGATTTTAAATTGGTAAAGGTGGCTGAGGATAAAGTTTATTTTGACGGATACACATTTGAAAAAATAAGCGAAAATGAAATGAATGTTTATGTAATAATTGAAATTGATGGAGAGGATACTGAAACTAAATTCAATTATCACAAATAATCGATATAAACTTCATTAACCGGGGATTATACCGTTAAAACATATTCGCTGCACAACACCACATGATTTCATAATTTCAAGAACCAATATTGGGACATTCTATCGTTGCTGCCAATCAAAGCCTATTCCAGTCTAATTTTATAATTAATCTAATAAGTGGCATTTGAAGTACTGGAAGGAGAAGTTCCATCAAGAGATAAGTTCAGAATTGAAAAGGAAGATGCAAGGAAAGAAAGGTTAAACAGAACATGAAAGTTGAATGCTGTGAAAAGATGTAGATCACCCTTGAAAGAGGTTTTAATTAGATGACGATAAATATTATTGATAAATTCAAATACCAATCAAAACTTAAGTGAGATAGAGGTCATTAAAAAGGTCCTAAAGCGTTCTTTGAAACAAAACGAAATTTGGTAACTTGAATTATAAAATCATCTTGCGTTGTGCATAGCAAATTACACATTCTTGGTTTAAGGTCAATTCTCTTTTTGAGATACATCAGATGATATTAAATAATTTTTTAATAAAAAAAAGAAATGAATTCTAGATACTTCATATATATTGTTTTCGTATTTATTTTTTCAAATTGCAGTCAAGAGATTCAAGTAATTCAAGGCCATGCCCATAATGACTATGAAAACGAAAACCCTTTACGAGATGCCCTTGAAAATGGTTTTATTTCAGTAGAGGCAGATGTCCACTTAGTTGATGATAATTTATATGTTTCTCATGATTCCCCACAAGAATTGAATCCTGATTTAGCTTTAGAAACACTGTATCTTAATCCATTAAAAGATCATATTTTGAAGAATAACGGGTCTGTTTTTCCTAACTATGCTGGTTTTTTTTATTTAATGATAGATTTCAAAACTTCTGCAAAACCAAGCTATGACAAATTAAAAACCATCTTATCAAATTACCGATCAATCATTTCTGTTGTACAAAACGGGGTCGAGCAAAAAGGACCGGTAAAAATATTTATCTCAGGTAACAGGCCTTTTTATGAAGTCCTAAATGACGAGCCAAAACTGGCTGGACTTGATGGCAGGCCTAATGAACTCAATAAAAATATACCGAGATCAATCATGCCTATTATCAGTGATAACTACTCCATTATTTTATCATGGAATGGTTATGGAGAAATTAATGAGGACGAAAAGAAAAAACTAAAAATATTAGTGCAAAATACGCATGCTCAGAATAAGAAATTAAGACTCTGGGCTTCCCCTGACAATGCAAATGTTTGGAAGTTTTTACTAGACAATGGTGTTGACCTAATAAATACTGATCGCTTAATAGAATTTAGAGAGTTTATTGTGAAATACAATTCTTCTAGGAAATCACTGCCAAAAGTCGAGTAGGCAAAGGGGAATCTCCCAATATTGGGAACTGAAATTAAAAATTCATCTCGGGTTACGCAGTGGATGAAATTAGCTTTATTGAAACTCATTTTACATTTTTCTACCTTACAGCTTCTAATCCCAGATCACTGGGGGGTATGTAGCCTCCTTTAATCTTTAAGGAAGCTATCCGGGCAGCATAGTCGCATGATTGGGAAATCTCTTCCCTGTGATATAAATGTTTGATCAGATAGGCAGCAAAGAAAACGTCTCCCGCACCTGTAAAATCAGTAAAATTTTTTACTGACAGAGCCCTATATGGGATTGGGTTTGCCTTTGGGCGAAAGATTTGCCCTCCTTTTGCCCCATCGGTGATCACCAGTTCCTGAATGTTATATTTGCTGATTAATTGCAGGGGTGTGGTTCTGAAGTGTTCAATTATAGCTTTTAACTCTTTTTTTTCGGCTTTTATGATATCGGAACACCAGAGTGCTTCAACCAGGTTTTCTGAAACTAAAGTCCGTACTACATGCTTATTGATTTCCCTGACATACCCCTGAACATCGAGAGTTACTAAAGGCTTGGTTTCCTTTTTGGTTTTTTCAAGGTAATTCTTCAGGAATGCTATGGTTCCCGGGTGAATGTCCCAAGGATGTAATGGGCCGAGATGGATATGATTGGTCCTGGGAACAGCCTTTTTAACCAGTCCTTCTTCGATAGGAACCGCCTTTGCAGGAACTATCTGTTTTCTTTGGTCACTTTCATTGTAGTTGATGAAACGAGTAGTTTCAGGGCTAAGCCCATAATAAACTTTTATCCCCTTATTACCCAATTTTTCCAAAATATACTTTTCCTCCTTGGCTACATTTGTCACAATGTGGGTTGGAATATTGTGCCTCCAAAATGTCAAGCCTGCATAAGTTACTACCCCCCCCAGGACTTCAATGGATTTATCGTCCGTGGTTATTTGGTCAATGGTTATGGAACCTATTATTGTCACAGAATTGGGAGAAAGCATATGGCTTTTAGTTTTACTTCAATTACAGCTATATTATAATAACAAGAAGTTTTAATATTTGATAGAATAGTAAGCAAACAGTAAAAGTGCAAATTGAATAGGATAAGTCAGAGCAACTTGGTTTAAATATTTAAGTAGGTATCAATCGAAACATCTTCTGTAAAATCTTCAGTTTTGTTGTTTTTTGGAGCCTTATTTAACCATTTCACTTTCCTTAATCCAAACCTTCACCAGTGTATTAAGATCTTTGTTTCGGTAATCAAATCCTGCAACGATTCTTTTGCCCCTGTCAGACAACCTATGATATCCCCACAAGCACCGTCTTTTTGTCTCTGGTAAGCTATTGCGTATAAAATAGAGGGGCAAATTTACATCAAAATACGAGATGCTATCTGCATCCTTCAGAATATCAACCCGATCTGTACCTCCGATTTCATGATGCCGTACAAGAAAAAACACCTCATCAATCATTATTTTATCAATGTCATGTACTTGCATAATTTCTGCAAGGACATTGGCACTGCTTAAAGCGTGGGCATCCTTAAATGAATTGTAATCTTTGTAATCCTTTCGTCTCACTTTCCGGTTCTCAATAGCCCTTTCAATATCATGTCCTAATGCAGCTATTTTTAGGTTCTCGTCTGCATCTGGCATTAGTTTGAGCAACCATTCCAATGTGTTTTTTGAATGAATGGGATCTTCTGGAACAGATGATCCTTTAATAACCTCTTCAATTTTTCCTTTTACTAAATTAATCTTATCCATTCTTATATAAAAGTATTACCCTCCTCACATTTTCTGTATTTGTCATAAAAGCAATCAAAATAAGGATTAAAAGAGGTTGATTTACCAGCGCTCCAAGAAATATGATGAAGGTTCTAACGTCACGCCCAATCCTGAAATAGTGCATTCCCGACTTGAGTTTTTTCTGCATCAATCCATCATACTTATCTGCTGTATAACTGTTCATGAATGTTCCGATAATTGCCAAAAATCCTATGATAATGTAAAGGAAGCGGCCATCAATCGAGTAAACATGGTAAGTTAATCCAAAAAGAAGAAAAGCATCTCCATAACGATCCAAAACTGCATCAAACCATCCGCCAAACTCAGAAGCTTTAAACTTCAATCTGGCTATTTCACCATCACATCCATCAATAATAGATGCTATTTGAGCCAGAATCCCCCCTATAAATAAATTAATATAACCCCCTAAAAAGAAGAACCCGGCACCCAATACCCCTATTATAAAAGCCAAAACTGAAATATGGTTAGGTGCAATTTTTGTGTTTAAAAGCAATCTTGTTAATCGTATAGACAGAGGCCTGTTTAAATATCTTGAAACAGGCCCATCAGAAGCTTTTTTTAAATTGCCAATGAGCAAGTTTTCAGCTTTACCATATGCCTTTTCATCATCAATATCAATCCAGTAACTATCTTGGATATCAAATGTTTTGGCATTGCCATTACTGGATAATATCCTTATCCCTCCGGAAAGAGTGCTATCACCAGTGGATAAAAAACTATCTTCGATAGCATGAAAAAGAACAGGAGAACAAAGGAAAACCCCCGTATCATAAGCATTATAATTGCTGATGTTTTTTCCAATTGCTGTTATCTTATTGTCTTCTACAAGAACTTTGGTAGCATCATCAATGTCAACCAATTTGTTTGATTCAATATTGCGGTCAACAGCGAGGATAATTTCATCCTCAGAAATTTGTTCTTTTTTCAGACCATCCAGAATGGAATAATCAAAAAGGTGGTCTGCCATAAGCAGAATAAATGGCTCTTTGATTAAGCCCCTTGCTTTCAGTACAGAAATACCGTTACCCTTATCCAATTCTTCATTTATAATATGAGTGATAAAGGTATTTGTTCTCTGGCCTAACTTATCGAGATAACGCCTTACCTTCTCTCCTTCATAACCTGTTACAACGAAAAAGTCATTAATCCCGCCTTTTTTTGCTGTTAGTATTGTACGTTCAATGAGGGGTAATCCCAAAAGTGGAACAAGGGGTTTTGAATTCCCTCTATTTGATAATCTACCTCCTCGGCCTGCTGCAATGATTAAACATTTCATCCCCTGCATATTACAAGATAGTTTTATAATTCCATTCTCCAATTTCCTTTTTTCTTTCAACCATCAAAGCCTTTTTAATGAGGTCTGTCTCACTTAAGTTTTGCCGGAATATTGTTTTGTAAATAATCTTTATCATCAATGTATTCATCAAATCCTTTCTGAAGGGTGATCTTAATCCTTTAATAGGTTTCAATTTTTTGATCTTGTTTCAATCTATTCTCCTATACCATTATATCCTAAGTCTGTAATTTTAGATAAGTAAAAATGACCAAATTTGAATAATGAAATACAAGATTTTTTGATAGTAAAGTGCTCAAATTAGCTCAAAAGTGCTCAAAAAAGTTGTACGCTGGTTGTACCCAATTTTAAAATGGTGTTGTAATTAATTGATAATCAGATAATTATAAATCAGGTTCTGATCCCAGAGGGATCACTGCTTTAATTAGTAACTGATTCTAAGTTAATGGCTTAGAAGCTTTTTCATTTTAGAGTGCTCAAATTATGTACAACAAAGTGGTCAAAAATGGAAGAATTTTAATTAAATTTTAATTAGCTGTTCAATTAGGGATTCTAA
>CBDVAV010000186.1:0-8069 GCA_965372055.1 uncultured bacterium
TCGGTTCTTACAAGATAAATCAAAATAGAATTGAATTTACCCCGGGGTTTCCCTTAACAGAGGGCAGATCATATTTTGCACTTTTTAATTTGCCACTTTTTTATTCAATCCTTAATGAAAACATACCAGATCCAAAACTGCTGAAAATATTGGAAAAGACTCACTTTATTGCTTTTGGCCATGATCTGCCCAATACAAAAGTTGTAGACATCTACCCTACTTCAGATACCCTGCCAATGAACCAGTTAAAATTCTATGTTCACTTTTCTTCTCCCATGAAATCTGGGGAAGCATACCAACACGTACATTTGATCAATGAACAAGGCTCTGAAGAGGATGCCTCTATCCTGGAAATTCCTCAAGAACTTTGGAACAGGGAAAGGACCAGGCTAACATTGTTCCTGGATCCAGGGCGAATTAAAAGAGATCTGGCTCCAAATCTTCAAATGGGTGCCCCTTTGAGGCAATCAGAGAAATACATTCTGCAAATTGATAGCTTATGGAAAGATAAAAACGGGAAATACTTAACTGGTGCATTTACCAAGGAATTCTTCGTGGTTTCTCCTGATAGATCTTCCCCTGATCCAAACAATTGGAAAATAATTGTACCACTCTCTAGTTCAAAGGAAAAATTGCAAATACATTTTTCAGAACCCATGGATCATGCATTGTTACAGAGAATGATCAAAATAATCGATAAATCAAAGAGCCCTATCATGGGTGAAATTACAACCTTGGAAGAGGAGAGAATATGGTATTTTAAGCCAGAGGATAGTTGGAATAAAGGTGATTATTTTATTGACATTGATGTTAACTTGGAAGACCTTGCCGGCAATAATCTCAGGAGGGTATTTGATGTGGACAATTTGAAAGACTCTATTGGCTCAAAAAGATATCACCTCATTCCATTTACCATCAAACGGTAATTCACTTTTTACAGACTGGGGATTTTATTTAATCGGGCATTATTATCCACAGAATGATATAGGCCAATATACCCGGAAATGCAGCACTAAAAATGGAGACCAGAATATATAAAATCCGCACCATGGCAGGATCCCAACCCAAATAATCGGCTATTCCCCCACAAACACCTGCAATTATTTTATCACTTGATTTTTTTAAACGATGAGTTGTCATACTATGGTTTATTAATTTAGAAAAAAGCTTTTTAAAACATTCAAATCAAATCCAATACCACAATTTTAAATACCTGATGGTCAAATACTTTAACAAATAGCACACTTAATTATTGTTCGTTTATGAACACATCAACTGGTGATAATGAACACTTAATACCCTTGTGACCAGATACTTTTTTTTAAGAAATGGATTCCTTGGACATTAGTTCAATCACCTCATTACTAATTTCAATAAAAAAATCAATAGAAAAAATAAAACATAGTGATAAATTGCAAACCATGATCAAACCATTTGATAAATCATAACAGAATATATATGAAAATAAAAATCCAATTATCCCTGACTGCTCTATCAATAATCCTTTCATCAGGATGTAATACAGTGAATGAGCAAAATATGACAAATCCTGCGGACGCTATTACCGAGGAAGGAATTGCCAACCACGTTAAAGCCCTTGCTTCGGATGAATTTTTAGGGCGCAAGCCTTTTACAGAGGGTGAAGAAAAGACTATAAATTATATCAAAAACGAGTTCGAGAAACTGGGATTACAGCCCGGAAACAATGGAAGCTATTTTCAGGATGTACCGATGGTTGAAATTAATGCAGAGGTATCTGAAACCATGACCATTACCGATGGCACTAGCAATCTTGAGTTAGACTTTAAAAACGATTTTGTGACATTGACCCGAAGGGTCCAGGAGCAGATAGCCGTGGAGGGATCAGAAATGGTATTTGTCGGTTTCGGAATAATTGCCCGTGAATATGACTGGAATGATTACGAAGGACTGGACGTGACAGGAAAAACCGTGGTAATGCTGGTCAATGATCCCGGTTTTGGAGGTGATGATGAAACTTTCTTCAAAGCCAACACCATGACTTATTACGGGCGGTGGACCTATAAATATGAAGAAGCAGCACGACAGGGGGCAGAAGGTGCCATAATTATCCATGAAACTGACCCTGCAGGATATCCCTGGGCGGTTGTGGAAACAGGTTGGACTGGTGCCCAGCTTTACCTTAATTCCGAAGATAACAATATGGGAAGATGTGCTGTCGAAGGATGGATAACCTCCGAAGCTGCGGCTGAAATATTCAAAATGTCAGGAAAGGAAGGTTTTGATTACAATACTGAAGCCAGGAACAAGGATTTCACTCCTTTTTCGATGGGATTGTCAGTTTCTGTTTCACTGCAGAATACATTTCAAGCCTCTACTTCAAAAAATGTACTGGCAGTGGCCCCAGGTAGCAGCCAAGCAGACGAATACATTATCTATTCTGCACATTGGGACCATATGGGAGTAGGTGATCCAGTGGATGGGGATTCAATCTGGAATGGTGCTGTAGACAATGCAACCGGAGTGGCATTTTTGATAGAAATTGCCAAGGTTTTTACACAATTGGAAGAAAAACAAAATCGGTCAATTTTGTTCCTGGCTGTTACAGCAGAAGAGCAGGGACTTTTAGGATCAGCCTATTACGCTGAAAATCCTGTATTCCCTGTAACCAAAACCGCAGCAAATATCAACATGGATGCATTGATCCCTACCGGGAAGATGAAAGACCTCACCATTATCGGGCATGGGCATTCTGAAATGGATGATTATGCCAAAGAGGCAGCAGAAAAACAGGGAAGGTATATTTTACCGGATACTGATCCTGGCAAAGGTTATTTTTTCAGGTCAGATCATTTCAATTTTGCCAAAGTTGGAATTCCGGCTTTATATGCTGAAGGAACTTACGAACAAACTGAAAAAGGCATTGAATGGGCAAAAGAACAAAGGGATGATTATACTGCAAACAGGTATCATAAGCCTTTTGATGAATATGACAGTAGCTGGGATCTTTCCGGAGCGGTAATGGATACGAGATTGTTTTTTGAAATTGGGTATAAAATATCCAATCAATCTACATTTCCCCAATGGAAAGTAGGTTCAGAATTCAAAGCCAAAAGGGACAAGGATATGGCTAATGCTCAATAATGAAAACTTGATATGATCAAAAAAGGTGTTTTTGTGATAATAGCTATTGTTGCCCTTACCCTTGCTGGAAAATCCCAGGATACCTGGTACATGTGGATTGATACTCATGCTGATATAAACGGGGTAAATACACGCATTGTAAGTGAAAAACCATTTGCCATCACCTGTTGTCTGCAATCTGGAAAATACAGAAGGTTTTTAAAGAAAACCACGCAATGGGTAAGGAAGAATGTGGATAAAAATTATAATGAGAACAATGCCTTGAAAAATATCCAGGATCTTTCTTTTGCAACGGACATGATTGCAGAAGCAAGAAAACAAAAAAAGGCTGGGGAAACTATCAAGTTTGTTGAATTTTCTGGCACTTGTGAGTATTGATGTGTTAAAACCAAACGCACTGTTTATCATGGTTTTTCAATTGATCCATTTTTTTTCTGTTTTTAATGAGATTATATAAATAAAGATATTTTGTTTATTATTTCGATTAGTGGTGTACTTTTTGTAGCAAGAAAATTATTGTTATGAGCACTTACTTGAATCAATACCTTTCTTATACTCGATTTAGCCTGCTTTTGGTTTTTTCAATAACTATCCAGTTTTGCATTGCCCAAGACTATCTTCGAGGCAAAGTGATAGATGAAAAAGGAGAACCCATCCCCTTTGTAAACATCGGCATAGAAAATACTTATATAGGAACCATTTCAGAAATGAATGGGGATTTCGAATTGAAAATACCCGAAAAGTTCGTTACAGAGGTTGTTCTCTTTTCCAGTATTGGATATCACAGAATTTCAATTCCTGTCAAAGGGAATATTGGGAAGGTGATTGAAATCGTATTGAAGGAGAATATTTTACAACTTGACGAGATAGCTATTGTTGAAGACAAATTCAGGCCTAGAATTAAGAAATTAGGTAAAATCAGCTCATTCGATACCAGGTTTATGACTGATACTACTTATTCCGGTGCTGCAATGGCTCAATTGATAACTTCTCCTTTTGACGCTACATTCGTCCATTGGATAAAACTTGGTTATATCAATGGAATTGAGGACCTAAAACTGAGAGTGAAATTTAGAAGTGTTGACAGTACTAATCGTCCTGGAAAACTTCTTTTCGAAAAGGAAATCATTGTTCCGCTTTATGAATTTGATGGATACCACAAAATGCGTTTTGACCACATAAATTTATCCTTTATAGAAAAGGAATTTTTTGTTGAATTAGAGCCGCTTGTTTTAAAAAAGGACCGTAAGGAAATTCATAATATCATCTCAACGGCATTAAAGGAAACACCTCAACTGGTAAAATACAATGATTTTGGTGAAATCCTGGTGAATGATCAGGAATTGGATATGAAGTTTATCCAATTCAAGGTGTCAACCAAAAAATCGAACACAACTTATTATCGGACCAGTTCTTTTGGGAAATGGTATCCGAGTGAGAAATTGGCCCTGGAAGTAGGAATCTCTGATGGCACTGTATTCTCGGAGTTAGAAATCCTGGAAGACATGATCAAACAAAATAAGATTGCAAAGACCACCCTTGATTCCTATGAAAATGAAGGCAAAATCCTCTATTCGACATTGGCAGATCACTTGAGAAGAATTGGCGGAGTAGTTGTAAATGGCACCGGCAATGAAATTCAAGTATACATTCGTGGAGGTGCCATGTCAGTTAAGTTTTCAATGCAACCTCTTTTTATTGTTGATGGAATAAATATTGGAATGGGATACAGTAGTACTTTAAACAGTGTTGATGTTAACCAAATAGAGTCAATAAGGGTTTTAAAAGGGCCAGCCCAAACCGCCATTTATGGATCGCAGGGTAGGAACGGTGTAATAATAATAAAGACAAGGAACTATTAAATCTACCGACAGGTGTGGTTTACCACGAAGCCATTTTCACACATTAGGTCAGTCACTTCAATCCTAGCGTCATGTTACAAGTTGCAAGAAGCCTGCAACTTGTAACAATCGCAAAAAATTAGCAACATAGCCCAAAGAGAATGGATTTTTTAGTTTTGATTATACTCGCCTACAGATAAATATCCTTTTTAACGCTCCCTACTTCAGCACATTTTTTAGGCAATTGGAAAAAGGAAATTGCGAATATATTAGTTCAATTAATTAGATCTTCTAACTGATCCCCCTGAATTGGAACTGGTGTATTCCTTATCAGGATTTCCCCGGTATTTGATTGAGCCTCCACTGTTTGCACGGGCGTCAATCTTTTTGGTAACGGTTATCCTAGCAGATCCACCACTATTTGCCCTGGCATAGGCTTCCTCCACTTCAAGATCATAAGCCCTAACGCTTCCGGTACTGCTTACATCGATATCAATCTTATCTGCTTTACCTTTCAATTCCACTGAACCTGTACTTGATGCAACAATCTCAATTGAATTAGCTTCAATCTCCAAGTCTGCACTACCGGTACTGGAAACATCAATTGAAAAGTAATTCGCCTTTATCAGGGACTGGCTATAAACCTGGGCGGAAGAACTTACTGAAATACTGCTTAACTCTCTAAATATAACAGATACCTGGACATCAATATTTCGGAATCTGTTACCATCAAGGAAAATCCTTAAAGTGCTACCTCTTACTTCAGTCACTACCCTATCAATATCAATTCCACTGACGTTTATTGTTATTTTTTCGTCATTTCCCTTAACAAGTTCTACCTCAATGCCCTGTCTAACACTTATCCTTTCAAATGAACCAACATCCCTCTCGTCTTTCTCCTGGGCATATCCAACAGTAAACAGAAGTAGGCTAAACACAATTATTCCAAATATTCTCTTCATCTTACAGTACTTAATAATTCATCTTAAAGACTTGAGGTAAACATAATAGTTGCATTGAAAAAATAATTTCTTCCCAATTTATAAATAATTACCCGAATGATTTTAGGGATACTTATAAACTTTTACCACCAATTAATATTCATCTTTTCTTTTGAAGCCAATGGGCTCAGTGGGCCTATTTTTAGTTTGAACAAGTTGTTTTAGGTAGGCAAATATTTGTACAATGCTCATGTTATGGTTAGCTACTTTAGACTCCAGTTCTTTCATTTTCACCAACAGGTCTTTATGGATCAAGATCATCTCCCGAAGCTTACTAAAGGCCCTCATAATATGGATGTTGACTTGTCGCCCTTTTGTTTTTCAAAACGCTGGACAGCATCAATACGCCATGTTCTGTAAATACCATCGGTGTGTATCGTGCCCCACCTCGGTTTGAGGTCACAATTTGTGACCTCAAATGTTCAAACTCATCTATGGTCAGTTCTAACATAATATCACTTGGGAAGCTTTCCATATTTCTCCTTACCTGTTGTTTTAACACTTTAGTCCCTACTCCATATAGTTCCGCTAAATCTTTATCCAACATTACTTTTTGACCCCTGATCAAGTGAATCTTATTCATTACCTCTTCATCTGGGATGATCTGTATTGGGCTGTTCATGCTTCTCGCTTTTGAAATTCAATTTTAAAATTCAAAATCGCAAATATTGTAATTGCATACATATTAGATGACGATTCTGAATCCGGGCAAAATAAAGGATTTCAATCAAAATAAAACCCCTATTAATTAGTGTCTGTCTATAAATTCAATTTCGATTGATTTTCAATGACTTTTACCCCGCCCCTAAAGGGTGAAGCCATTGAAAATCAGCACTCCCTTCAGGGCTTGGGGTAAATGGTGATTTTCAATGGATGACATTATGGACAGACACTAATTAGCCGTTTTGGGAGTTTAAAGCCTCAAAGGATTCGTGACGGCTTGTGAAAACTTACGATAACATACTTCTGTTTTCATGTTACCTTACTAAAAAGTCATCTTATGCCTGTAACCATTTTCAATATTAGTGGTATTGTTATCAGAAGCTGGAAAAAATGAAAGTAACTGGAAAAGATATCAAATTGCTAGTTGGGGTTTGCATCGCCATTCTCATCTTATCATTAAATACAGTTGGCAATAAAATTTCACCGAAAGAAACCAAATCCAACAATACAATTACCCTGGTCAGCAAATAGCCAGCATTTCTTCAATCCCTTTTCAATCTGTAAATAGCTTATTTTCAAATCTTTCATACTTCAAAAACCTTTTTTTATATTACAAATACTCACTAACTTGGCTGTGGTTTAACCAACGCACCTTAAGCAAATGATCAAAGAACAACTAAAAATGCTAATCCAATTGGCGGTTAGCGACTCCATGATAGCGGAAAAGGAAAAACGAATGATCTACATGGTCGGAACGGCCAATGGGGTCTCCAAGGAGGAAATAGACAAAATGATAGAAAGCCCTGAACCTATGGGCCCTTTGAGAGCTCTATCAGATGACCAGAAGTTTGAATACATATACCAACTAATTCAATTAATGAAAACAGATGGCCAGGTATTCAGGAGTGAAATTTCTTTTTGTGAAGATATAGCTGAAAAATTAGGGTATGATAAACGTGTGGTGGGTGAACTATCTTCCAGGATTTATAGTGATCCAACCATTACAGCTAACAGGGAATTACTCAGGAAAAAAGCAGATAAATTCCTGGGGAATTAGCTGAAAATATGATCTAGAAAGCCACCTTCCGTGGTTCGGTAACCCTTCATCAAATCTGCGCAAAGGCATGAATGGGAAGGGATTATTCCAACTAAATCACCTATTTCAATGTTGTCCAACTCTTCATTTGTTATGGTTAGCATACCGTGTTCCTGAGATATAGATTTTAGGAAGCACCCCTCAATTTCTTCACCCCAGCCATTTTGTTCCAGCCTGACCATTTGGCCAAAGATCATGGTGCTTCCAACGGAAACGTAGTCTTTGGAAAAATGTACTGCACCACCGTGAACAACTATCTCGCTTCGTTCCGTATTTTTTGAAATGACAGGGCAAACCATTATCGCTGAAATATCTTCAAACTTGCACGATCCGATATATTGTTGC
>CBDVAV010000187.1:0-8067 GCA_965372055.1 uncultured bacterium
CATGCATTCTGATGGCATCAAGGAAAACTCAGGAATCACTAACAATAACGGGGTATTTGATGGCCATGCAGAATCAATAACCAAAGAATTAGTGCAAAAATTTAGCAGGCAAAATGATGACAGTGCCTGCTTTTTATTAAAATATGACTGGAAATGACAGAACCTGAAACCCATATCGACAACGGAATTATCCATTTAGGGAAGATCAAAGTACACGACAAGCAGCAAGTACTCAGTTGCAGGAAAAAAATATACCAGCTTCTGCTCAGCCTTTCCTTCAATTCCTATAAAGCCACACTTATGGCCAGTCTTTTTTCACAAATGACAAAACACATTATCAGCCAGAAAAACGACATCAGCATCCAGCTTGGAATTGAGCAAAGGGAAAGCCCATATTTCTTTATACAATTTCTGCTCACCAAGGAAATGGATATTCAAGCTATCAGTGGGTTAAATACCGTATTCGACCAGGTAAAGGAATCAACAACAGAATACAATGCTCCATGTATCACCCTTGAAAAAAAATTGCACAACACCAAGGCCTACCTGGGAAAGGGGTTCGTGGAAGAGGCTGTTCAAAAAGTGGAAATCAGAAGCCAGGAAGAGTTGTATGAAGAACTGGTATTGTCGAACAAAAACCTGGAGGAATCCCTAATCAAAATAGAAGAAGTGAACGATGAACTGGAAGCATTCAGTTATTCTGTCTCGCATGATTTAAGGGCCCCACTCCGCCATATGGTTGGCTTTGCCGAGTTATTGAAAAAACACCTTGCTACGGAGGATGAAAAAACCCTCCGCTTCCTCAACAATATTTTGGAATCCTCCAAAAGAATGGGCAGGCTTATTGATGACCTGCTCAGCTTTTCCCGTACCGGCAGGGCAGAAATGAAACCAAGGGCTATAAATATCCAACAAATAGTGGAGGACGTGAGGACTGAGCTTTCAGGGGAAACCGAAAACAGGAAAATCGAATGGAAAATTGATGTATTGCCCAATGCAATTGGTGACCACAATTTGATTCGGCAAGTTTATCAGAACCTGATTTCAAATGCCATAAAATATTCGGGTAAAAAATCGGCAGCATTGATTGAGATAGGGTGTATTCACTACCAAAAAGAAGATGATGTTTATTTTGTTAAAGACAATGGGGCAGGGTTTGACATGCAATACATAGACAAACTATTTGGAATATTTAGCAGGTTGCACCGTACAGATGAATTTGAAGGCACAGGGATTGGCCTGGCCAATGTAAGAAGGATAGTGCACCGGCATAAAGGAAGGGTGTGGGCCGAGGCAATGGAAGGACAGGGCGCCACTTTTTATTTCACCTTACCAGACACCAATTAATATTACATAATATGAAAAATTTTGGACCAATATTAATCGCTGAAGACAATGACATGGACCTTGAACTGGCACTGGAGGCTTTAGGCTCCCTGAACCTTGCCAATAAAGTAGAAGTTGCCCGGGATGGAAAAGAAGCACTTGATTTTTTATTCTGCCGGGGAATATTTGAAGACAGAGACCCAGAATTGCCCGTAGTTATCCTGTTGGACATTAAGATGCCAAAGGTTACGGGGATTGAAGTATTGCAAGAAATCAAAATAGACGAAAACTTAAAAAAAATACCAGTGGTAATGTTGACTTCCTCCAAGGAAGAAAAGGACATTGCCAAATGCTATGAACTGGGAGTGAATGCCTTCGTGGTAAAGCCTGTTGATTTTGACCAATTCAATACTGCTATAAGGGAGATAGGATTGTTCTGGGGAGTCTCAAACCAAGTACCAAAAACCTAATGAAAGATTCAAGCACATATCGCGTATTACATCTCGAAGATGATCCATTTGATGTGGAAATGGTGCAGGACCGCTTAAAGTCTGAAGGTATAATATGTGAATTCGATATTGTTGCCCACGAGAAAGAGTTTATTGATAAACTAAACTCCGGCAATTACTCATTGATAATCAGTGACTTTTCCCTTCCAGATTTTGATGGGATGAAAGCCTTGGAGCTAGCCAAGAAAATATGCCCCCAAACCCCATTCATCATAGTGTCCGGGACCATTGGGGAAGAAAGGGCGGCAGACTGTATAAAACGCGGGGCCGATGATTACATATTGAAATCCAACACCACCCGGTTGGTAAGCACGGTAAAAAGGGCTTTAAAAGAGAGTACGCTTATCGCATCCAATATAGAGATTAAAAGCAGCTTGCTGCAAAGCGAGGCACATTTTAAGGCGATTTATGAGTCTGCCCTCAATGCCATCATCACTATGGACCACCAGGGTAAAATAGTGGAAGTAAACCAAGCGTTTGAACATATTTTTGGATTTGATAGACAAACTGTTGTCGGAAAAAAAATGGTTGATCTAATAGTTCCTGAACCCTATAAGAAAGATTGTAATAATGGGTTGCAAAGATATCTCAAAACAAAGAAGTCAAAAATAGTGGGAAAACAGTTGGAAATGTCTGCCCTTAATGCAAAAGGGAAAGAGTTCCCGATAGAAATTGCCTTACAAGTAATAGATTCCGGTGAAAACCCGGTTTTCACCGCTTCTATTCAAGATATCTCATTAAGAAAACAAATAGAAGACAAAATAAAAACCCTTAATGAAGAATTGGAAGTAAAGGTAAAGGAAAGGACAAAAGACCTGCAAGCAACCAACAGCAAACTTTCACAGACCCTGAAAGATCTTCAATTCGCCCAGAATAAACTGGTGCAGTCCGAAAAACTAGCTTCCATTGGTCAGTTAACGGCAGGAATTGCCCACGAACTGAACAATCCGCTCAATTTTATTAATGCAGGTGCGGTTGGCCTGGAAAAGGATTTCGAGGACCTCATTGCCATCATGGAGAAATATGATGAATTGGACAATGGGAAAAGTACATCGCAAATGCTGGAAAGTATTGAGGCTGCCAAATCTGAAGTTGACTATGATTATTTAAAGGAAAATGTCATGGCCACCATCGAAGATATCAAGATGGGGGCCGAACGCACTACGTTAATCGTGAGGGGGCTGCGTAATTTCTCCCGCTTAGATACCCAGGAAAAGGTAATGTCAAACCTGCATGAAGGGATTGAAAACACCCTCACATTGTTGGACAGTAAATTGAAACACAAGGTTGAGGTGATCAGGAAATTCGACCCAACAATAAATGAAATAAAGTGTTATCCAGGCCAACTCAACCAGGTATTTTTGAACCTGATACTTAATGCCGAACAATCTATAAGAACCAAAGGACAAATCAAGATCACTACTAAAAACCTTGGGAACCACACTCAAATCAGTGTTGAAGATAATGGTTCTGGCATGGATAAAAAAACCCAGCAGCGGATATTTGAACCATTTTTTACAACTAAAGAAACAGGCTCAGGAACTGGATTGGGCTTATCAATAACCTATGGCATTATCCAAAGGCACAAAGGGAGCATTAGCGTAAATAGTATCCACGGTAAGGGGAGCAAGTTCACAATAGAACTGAAAAATAAATAGAACCATGAAACATACTATATTATATCTGGACGACGAGGAAGCTAACCTGAGGGTTTTTAAATCTGTTTTCCGGCGTGACTTCCACATCCTTACCGCGCTTACCGGCAAAGAGGGGCTAAAATTACTGGATGAAAACGTTTGCAACCTGATTATCACAGATCAGCGGATGCCAGGCATGACAGGTGTGGAGTTTCTGGAAAAAGTGTATGAGAAAATTCCTTCTATACCCCCTAACAGGATGATACTGTCAGGTTTTAGCCAGACCAGTGATATTGACGTGGCCAGGGAAAAGTACTTTTTGTACATGTTCGTCTCAAAACCATGGGATGCCGATGACCTTAAAGAAAAAATTGAAGATGCAATAACCAATGCCTACGGGTAAAACTCAACTATTATGGCAGAGAAAAAATATAGTATAATATATGTTGATGATGAACCCAGCAATGTTAGGGTTTTTAAAACCATCTTTAGAAGATATTATAACGTGTTTTTGGCAGAGTCGGGTGCAGAAGGACTGGAAGTGCTTGAAAAGAACACTATTCATTTGATTATAACCGATCAGCGGATGCCCGGTATGACGGGGGTGGAGTTTTTAAAAAAACTGAAAATAAATTGGCCGGATATCCCTTGCGTCTTATTGACTGCCTTCACCGACCATGAAGTAGTGAAAGAAGCGGTAAACAGGGTTGGAATATTCCGGTACATCAATAAGCCCTTCGATCACGATGATATGAAGTCGCTGATAGAACATGCCTTAGAGTCGTATCAACTGAAAATAGACTTAAGAAAGAGTAAGAAAAAGGAGAAGGAGAGCCAGGAAAAGCTATCAAAGATTGTTGAAACTGCTTTAGATGCCATAATTACCATTGATGACCAACACAACATTATAATGGCCAATGAGGCTACCGGAAAAATGTTTGGTTATGAGGTTTCAGAACTATTGAACAAACCATTAAACCTTTTAATCCCAAAAGGTATAAGGCAAGGGCATGGAAAACATATTGAGGAATTTGCCAGCTCGAAAATAACCTCAAAGTACATGGGCAGTGAATTGGTAATACGCGGTGTCAATTCATCCGGCAAACTATTTCCCATTGAAACCGCATTGTCCAAAATGAAAGTCGGGGGCAAAATTTACTTCAATGCCATTGTCAGGAACATATCAGAAAGGGCAAAAATGGAACAGGAACTACGCAATAGCGAAGAGAAGTTCAAAGGGGTGTTCAATTCAATTGTCGATATTTTTTCAAGGGTTAAAAATGATGGTACCGTTGAAATGTTAAGCCCTTCAGTATATGAAATATTGGGCTACAAAGCAGAAGAGTTAATAGGAAAAAAAGCTATCAATTATTATGTAAACCCTATTGATCGTGAGCGATTGATCTTATTGATTAAAGACACTGGTTACTGTAATAATTTTGAAGCCCCAGTGTATACAAAAGACGGTAGCATAAAGCACCTTTCTATTAATGCCAAAATATATAATGATAAAAATGGAAATCAAGTTGGAATAGAAAGCCTGGTAAGGGATATAACCAATAAAAAGCTGGCTGAAGACAAGCTGGCCACCAGTGCCGATTTACTAAAAGAATCCCAAAGACTGGCACATCTTGGCCATATAACAGTTGATATGGCAACAAATGAAATGGAATGGTCGGATGAAATCTATAGGTTGTATGGAATAGGTCCTGATGAAATCCCAGATATGGAATACATACTTGGACTGATACATCCTGATGATTTGGATAATGTAAAGGAAGGCCTTAATTTGGCCATGAAACAGGTTAAAGACTATAATATAGAACATAGGATAATCAGAGCGAATAATGGGGAGGAAATTTGGGTCCATGCACAGGCTAATATGAAATTTGATAAAGATGGCAACCCGGAAAGTTTAATAGGAACAGTGTTGGACATCACTGCAAAAAAGAGGGACGAACAAGCACTGCGCCAAAGGGAAGAAGAGTTCCGCTCCATTTATGAATCTTCATATAGTGGAATACCACTAGTAAATCATCAGGGCAGGTTTCTGAGAACCAACAAAAGGTTCAGGGAGATGTTTGGATATTCCGACCTGGAATTGGAGAAATTGACCATAGCCGACCTAACACATCCGGATGATAAAGAAAGATCACTTAAAAAATTCAAAAAAATTGTTTCCGGTAAAATCTCACATTTTGAAATTGAAAAGAAGTACTTAAAAAAGAACGGGGGAGAGTTTATTTGCAACACGGCGGTAACCGCACCTGCTGGCCCAGATGGAAAGCCATTGTTCTTTACCGCCATGATTACCGACATCACCGAGCAGAAAAGCATGGAAGAGAAGGTTAAACAAAGTGAAGAGGATTTCCGGTCCCTGGCAGAAAGCTCACCAATCTTTATACTGAAAGTCAATAAAAACCACATCATCAATTACATTAATAGCGTTTCAGATGGGGTAAACAAAGAAGACGTGATTGGATCAAGCTTATTCGAATTTGTGCCCAAAAGTGACAAGGAAAGGGTCAGAAAATTAATAGATGGGGTTTTCAGGTCAAAAAAGCCAGACCAGTATGAAATATTAACCAAAGATGATAAGGGAAAGGAGACTTGGTATTCAACCATTGTAGGGCCAATAATAAAAGAAAGGAAGGTAGAAAATGTACTGTTGTTGTCCAGTGATATATCAGAAAAAAAAGAGGCAGAGATCAAGATCAACCAACTTAATGAAAACCTTGAAAAACGTGTGGTTGAAAGAACCATCGAACTGGAAAATGCACAGATTGAACTGGCACTTAGCCTGGAAAAAGAAAAAGAACTTGGCGAGCTAAAATCCAGGTTCGTGGCTACAGCTTCACACCAGTTTCGTACACCGCTTACGGTTATCCAGTCCAATATTGGGCTGTTGGATATGCAATTGGAAATGCTGGACAAAGAGTTAAAGCCAAAATTCGGTAAGGTGGCAGGCCGGATACAATCGGAAGTAAAACGCATGACCGCATTGATGGACGAAGTGCTCATTCTGGGCAAGATCAATGCAGGAAGTATCAAGCCGAAGCTCAAGCCTGTGGATATTGTTGCGCTGTGCATGGAAGTTGCCTCAAATTACAACGCGATCCAGGAAGACGGCAGGAAGTTCAAATTTTCCGTGAATGGCAAACCTGTCAATTTTAAGCTTGATCCCAAGCTTTTGGAGCATACCATCTCCAACCTGGCTTCCAATGCCTTTAAATATTCAACAGGTAAACCTTCTCCTTCATTAACCATCAGTTTTGAGGCGAAGGGAGTTCAAATTTCTGTGAAAGACAGTGGGATTGGGATACCTGCCAATGACATCAAACATCTGTTTGAACCATTTTTCAGGGCCTCTAATGTAGAGGAAGTATCAGGAACAGGGTTGGGGACAGCTATTATAAAAGAATATGTAGAACTGAACAAAGGGACAATCGATGTTAAAAGCAAGATTAAATCCGGGTCAGAATTTATTATAGAATTCAAAAAACCGCAAGTATAAAATATACAATAACCCAAAATATTTTAGTGATGACAGATAACAAATTGCTTCCACAGGAAACCATATTAGTGGTTGAGGATGATACTGGAATTAGGGAATCCTTACAAGATATCTTGGAGTTGAAGGGCTATAAAGTAAATACAGCCATTAATGGCAGGGAGGGCTTGATTGCCATCATTAAGAAAAACCCAACCCTGGTAATATGCGATGTCAACATGCCAAAAATGAGCGGGTTTGAGTTATTGAAAACCTTAAATGACAGTATGAAGAAAGAAATTGTCCCTCCCTTTTTATTCTTAACAGCCAGGGTAGAAAGCTCTGATATTAGAAAAGGGCTGGACTTGGGCGCAGATGATTATCTCACAAAACCATTTAACCATATTGATCTGTTGAAAACAGTAAAAGCCAAAATTGAAAAACGCCGGCAAATCCAGTCAATGGCTATTACAGAAGAACAAGACAGAATCTCAAATGAACTGCATGATAGCATTCAGCAAATATTAGTAGCTGCACAAATGGGGTTCAACAGCGTGGAGAAAAACATTGATTTATTGGACAAGAAATCGCAAAATACTTTTAAAAGATCACAAAGCCTACTGTTGGAAGCCTCCGAAGATTTAAGGAATGTTTCCCATGACATATCAAACATAAAAGGCTTGGATTTATCTGAAAGGGTTGAGGATTTGTTAATTCAGCTTAAGGAGGCGGGGGAAATTGATACACACTTTAATTATAAGGTAAATAGGGAATTTGAGATAAACGAGAAAATTGAATTGTTGAGGATTATACAAGAGGCAGTGAACAATGTGGTGAAATATGCCAATGCCAGAAACTTATCGGTGCTGATTAACGCCGATGACGAGGGTGGGAAGTTACTGATCAATGATGATGGTTCGGGATTTGACCTGGAAAATATTGAAAAAGGGAAAGGCATGGAAAACATGGAGAAAAGATCTCAAAATATTGGCGCAGGCTTTAAAATTGAGAGCAAGCCAAATAAGGGAACCATTGTAACTATAACCTGGTAATACAGGGCTGAAGATGATCCCTTCAGGAAAATTGCATCCTATGGCTCGAAGCC
>CBDVAV010000188.1:0-8053 GCA_965372055.1 uncultured bacterium
TGGTTGTGAAAGATGAGCGAAAGGTAAAACCGGGAACAGGTAAAAAAATAAGGCGTAAAATACGCAAAACCGATGCCTGTGACACACCCGTTAGCCTTATTTTTCATAGCATAGATTACCTGAACCAGGAACTGGAAGATGGCAGTTACTTTTTTTCTGATATTAAAAAAGAAGGGATCGCCATCTACAACCCAAAAGAAATAAAGCTGGCAGAAGCAAAAGAACTTTCCCCCAAACAACGGCAACATAAAGCGCAGTTGTATTTTGACAATTGGTATAAGAACGCCACTGGATTTTTAAAAATGTATGGACATGCAATTAATGATAATGAACTAAATATTGCAGCATTCAACTTGCACCAGGCCACCGAACGGTTTTATCATACCATCTTATTGGTTTTTACCGACTACAAGCCCAAGACGCATGACCTGGAAAAACTAGGCCGGCAGGTCAATGCCATAGAAGCCCGTTTCAAAACGGTATTCCCCCGGGCAACAGAAGAGGAAGAGCGGTTGTTTATCCTGCTAAACAGAGCCTACATCGATTCCCGGTATAAATTAGGCTACGAAATCAAAATAGAGGAACTGGAATACCTTTCTTCAAGGGTAGAAGTTTTAAAGGAACTTACCGGGAAAATCTGGCCAAAAAAAATAAAAAGCTTTGTGAAACCTACAACCTGAAACTTGTAACCTGTAACATGTAACCCTCCTTCGACGCAGCAATGTGGCAAATTAAATCAACAATCAAATCCTAACCGATTTCCACTTCCCCTTTTTAAATATCATTATCAACACCAAGGCCAATATTGAATTTGATGCTGTAATGGCAATGAAAACCCCATTCGGACCCCAATCAAGAGGAACGGACAACCAATAGGCAAATGGCAGTTGAAAAACCCAGTAACAAAAGAAGTTGACAATAGTAGGTGTCCTGGTATCCCCTGCCCCGTTAAAAGCCTGGCTTATTACCATTCCATAGGCAAAGAATATGTATCCAAAGCAAATAATTCGCAAGGCAATTGCCCCGTATGTTACCACCTCTGGCTTGGAGGAGAAAATACTTACAAATTCCTCAGCCCAATAACCGAATACCAAAGAGATCAAAGCCAGGAAAACCATATTGTAAAAGGAACTTTTCCAGACTGATTTTTCAGCCCTCTCGGGTTGTTGTGCGCCAAGGTTCTGACCTACCAGTGTAGCTGCAGCATTAGCCATGCCCCACGAAGGCAATATAGTGAAAACGATAATTCTAAAAGCTATGGTATATCCTGCCAGGGCAGCACTTCCGAAGACAGATATGATCCTCACCAATAAGATCCAACTTGCGGTTCCAATAATAAACTGTCCCACACCACCAATGGAAACTTTTAAAAGCCGAACAATTACAGACCAGATCACCTTAACATTTTCACGGCCAAGTTTGATGATAGACTTGTCTGAAGTAAGGTTATAAATCTGGTACATTACACCAATTCCTCTACCTATCGTAGTCGCAACCGCTGCTCCCTGAACGCCCATTGGTTCAATAGGGCCAAATCCGAAAATAAATATGGGATCCAGTATGATATTCAATCCATTGGATAGCCATAATGTACGCATGGCTATGGAGGCATCCCCGGCACCCCGGAAAATGGCATTGATGAGAAAAATCAACATAATAGTTACATTGCCCCCGATCATTATTTTAGTATAACCGTATCCTTGGGCTACCAACTCCTCTGACCCCCCCATCAACCGCAATATGTCCTCTGCATAAATTATTCCCAATACGCCAGTAGTTACAGATACTGCAATTGCGATAAGAATTGCCTGGAATCCAGCGTCTGAAGCATCTTTTGGTTTCTTCTCCCCAACACGCCTTGCTACCATAGCAGTAGTTGCCATACTCAGGCCAATGGATACCGCGTAGATTAACATTATCACTGATTCGGTCAACCCAACGGTTGCAATAGCATCTGTACTTACTCGGCTTACATAAAATACATCGACCACCGCGAACAAAGATTCCATTGCCATTTCCAAAATCATTGGAATCGAAAGCATAAATATTGCCCTGTTGATGCTCCCAGTGGTAAAGTTCTTCTCAGTTCCAGCGACAGCAATCCTGAAATTTTTAAAGAAAATTAAAAGTTTATTCTTTCGTGTAGAATGATTACTCATATGCGATAAAATTTAAAATCTAAGAATTGACCTAATTGGTAGGATGGATTTTCTCAGCAGTTTGTAGAAAATCCCAGAGGCACGGTTATTACTATTAATCGCATATGAATTGCACTATAGTTGACTCAAAGATGAATAAAAATAATGCAGAATGCAAGATAATAACCGTTGCTGTCCGTATTTTTAAAACTTTTTGGCCGAACTATCAGTTATATGAAAATTATGAGGCACTTTGGTATTACTGTAATAGTTTTTCAATTATTGTTATTTAATTTAGAGGCACAACCAGCCTCACAATTTACCAAATCGATTACCTACGGCAATTCAGAGTACAATAAGTTAGACAGTCTGAGAAATACCATTGGCAAGAGATTTGAATTTATTTGTGATAATGGCATTGAATTGGCAGCGTATCTTGCTATCAATTATTTCCCCGAGTTGAAAGACAACAGGATAAAAGTAATCTACAAAGACCATAACAGAGCCCCAATAATTGCTACCATTGATATTTGGAACTTCCTCAGAAAACGCAGCAAGAGAATTTATAAAATTATTGTTAAGAACAATTCATTTGTAGGGAGGATTTCCCTGAATAGACAAGTAGGGCTGGTTGGGCACGAGATGTCGCATTTCAGTTTTTATCAATCCAAAAGTTCGGGTGGCCTGTTTTTGGTTGCAATAAAATATATGGCATCAAAGAAGTATCATTACTCATTTGAACGGGGTGCCGACACAACTGCCATTGCCCGTGGTTTGGGATGGCAACTCTTGGATATGGGAATTTATATGCGAAGGGATGAAATCCGCGATCTGATGAAAAAGAAAGGGTATTTTGGAGAAGGATTGGATATAGGTTACTTGTTTAGGAGAAGAGAGGAAAATGATTTTTGACCTCACCCTCACTAAAACAAAACGGGAGTCATTTCCTTCGAAACAACTCCCGTTTCACTGATTATAAACCGTAGTCGATAATCAGTGCCAAGCTACTGTTATCAGGCTTCATCTCAGTGTGATAACTGCCGAAACAGGTATCTCTTTAAAATCTGACCCTGGTTGTAAACCTCTCAATTTGTGAACTTTCGCTCATAGATTTACAAAATCTGGTACTTTTGTGGCTAATGCCATTTCAAATTTTCGCCTTGCGACTAGAACTCTTTTGCAACAAATTTTTCGAGTTTTCCACTCGGGGCCTAACCTCGTTCGGCCTGCCCTCATATCTCTCACTTGGTAATGTTAAGGTAGAAGTTGTCTGTACATCCACCAAACATTTAAACAGTTAATTTTCAACAACTTATGAACATTTTCTTACCCTACTTATCCACATGGTTATGCACATGGTTATCCACAATTTTTGCAAAGTTCTGTGGATAAGTGACAATTGCTGGTTAAATTTTTTTTAAGGTTTTTTCCAATGATTGATGCCGGGGGAAAAATGATACTAATTTCATAAGTACCTGGTCCAATAAAATATCAGGACATGATGCTCCACTGGTAATAATAATTCGTGTTTGTTCTTTTGATGGTAAATAATTTTGGGTCAGTCCCATGTTATTTGCATGTATATCGAAATGGTGGATTTCATTTGCAGAAATTAACTCATCAGGGGAATTGACGAAGTAGGTTGGGAATTTTGTTTTTAGAAGTTCTACAATGTGTGAGGTATTAGAACTATTATAACCCCCTACTACAATTGCAAAATCAGCATCTTGTTTTAATAGCTCAAGTGTTGCCTCCTGATTATCATTTGTTGCATAGCACAATGTATCTCCCGTGTCAGAAAAATGATCTTTATAATTTTCTGTTCCGTATCTGGTGATCATCACTTGCCTAAAATAATCTGAAATTTTCTGTGTTTCACTGGCCAACATGGTGGTTTGGTTAACCACCCCGACTTTTTGTAAATCTTTTTCAACACTAAAATCATCAGAAATCCTGCTTTTGAATAGATCGTAAAATTCAAACGCTTGTATTTCTCCCAAAATAATTCCTCCCAACTTTTTGGCTTCCTCTATGTTCCTTATAATAATGGATGCCCCATTCTGCTGGCTATGTGAAAACGTTGCCCTGGTTTCTTCATGATCGGGCTTCCCATGAACAATTATTGTAAATCCCTGATTTCCGATCTTCTGAGAACGATTCCACACTTTTTCGACAAAAGGGCAAGTAGTGTTATATTTTTCAGTCTGTATATTAAGGGTTTGCAATTTTCTTTCTATTCCCAAGGTTGTGCCAAACGCGGGGATAATCACGATATCATCAGGGTTAAGTTCTGTCCAGTCAATAATCTGAGTACCGTTGGTATCCATAATAAAACGAATGCCCTTATCTTCCAGGTCATGGTTCACAACTTGATTATGTATCATTTGGCTTAGAAGAAAAATACGTTTACTCGGATTCTCCCTTATTGCCCTGTAGCTGATTTCAATGGCATTCTCAACCCCATAACAGAACCCGAAGTGCCTGGCGATGATGAATTGAACAGGGCCAAGGTCGAGAATCGTGGGTTCGATGTCTTTTTTCCTGGAATCGTACTCTCTCCGGTTTTCCTTTATTTTTCCAATAATGGAAGATTTGTAATATTCGGGGATAATGAATTTTTTGATGGCCGGAGTTTTTTAATTACAGTAAAATTAAAGGTGTTTATTTTAATTACAGTTTATTCCAATAACAAATTTTGGAGATAACCATCTTCTAAAGGAGTTGGTCATTGGTTATTTATCATCCCACATTCCTGATTGAACTATTTCCAGCAGATGTCCTGCTGGATCATAAAAGTAAAAAGATCTGAATCCCTTCCACCAGGTTATTTCATCTACGATTTTTATTCCTTTTTCAATCAAACCGGATTTATAATCGCTATAAATTGTGGCATCTACCTCAAATGCTATATGTTGTATACCTTCAGCGTAGTGTGGGAGTGGGCGGGTTTTGATCCTGGAATCATCAGGGTTGAAACAAAGCAATACCGATTCTCCAGCCCTGAAAAAGATGTGCTTTCCCTTTTCATAGCTAATAATCTCGAATCCAAGGATATTATAATAGAAATCTTTAGCTGACTCAAGGTCTGTGGTATATAGACATGTTTCCTTTATTTTAGCAATCTTCATGTTATTTGTCTCCTGGAAATGTAGAGAGGATGTCCCGGACGAAATCTTCAAAATCGAAATTTCCTTTGACAGTTTGACCCATTCTTACTATTATAGCTTTTCTTGATGGTATTATAAAAACCCTCTGCCCTTCAAATCCATTCAAGGAATAAAGGTCCGCGGGCAAAGTTGGATACACCCTGTTTTCAGGATTCTTTTTGCTTCCGGCGTTGAGCCAAAAATGAGATCCATATTCCCCTAGTGGTGCCATGGACGTAGGTTTACGGGCATATTCTGCCCATTCTTCGGGAAGGATCTGTTCACCTAACCAATTGCCATTGTTATAGTACAATAGTGCAAATCGTGCCCAATCCCTTGGTGTGGCAAACATATAAGATGAACCAACAAATGTTCCCGATGCATCAGGTTCAATTACCGCGGACAGCATCCCTATTTTATTAAATAACATATCCCGGGAAAAAGATAGATATTGCTCACCAATTGTTTCCCTGATAATCCTAGAGATTAAATTTGAAGTACCACTGGAATAATACCAGTCTTCATCCGGATTTGACTTCAAAGGATAACTGGCAGCATAATTCCCCATGGACGATTCCTTAAAAAGCATATTGGTTGCCCCACTTAAAGCACCATAATTTTCATCCCATTCCAGGCCACTGCTCATGCGTAACAATTGGTCAAGGGTAATATTTGCCCTTTCGTCATTTTGCCATTCGGAGACTGGAGCAGGTTTATAAATATCCAATTTACCCTGCTTCACAAGGACCCCCACCAAGGCATGGGTTACGCTTTTTGTCATGGACCATCCTAATTGGGGTGTATTTTGGTCAAATTCTTTTCCGTATTGTTCGGCAATTATCTGACTATTGTAAAGTACTACAACACCTCGTGTATTTTTAAATTTCCCTGGCACATTTTCTACAAATGCTTGCTTAACTATTTCATTTAATTTCAACATATCAATCCCATCTGTAATAGAATCTGGCAAAAGATTACCCATTGGCCAAAGTGTTGTGTCTGGATCAAACCCAACATTAGATATATTCCTATTTCGGGAATTGCGAAGGTTACTCTCGGTAACACCAACAATTAAAGTACATCCAATACCCTTTCTGTAAATCGCTTTACGCCTGGCCATCCCCCAGACAGTGCCAATCGCAGAAGAATCTGAAAAATCGAGTTCCACGGAACCCAATGATATTGGGAACGACCCCAATTCGTATTTTCGGACAGATTCTACAGATCTTTGGGAGATAAAAGCACAAGAACATAGATTTTTGGCACTAAAGCCGGAGATAACCGGAAATGCCCTCCATGCGTACTGAAAGCCATAGATAACCACAATTGCAACAGTTGCCAACAAAAATCTTTTAATCCACTTCATCGATGATAATAATTTTCTTTTACGTAATATGTAATTTATTTTTTTTGAGACAGCACTTTATAATTAATGCCAAAGCCCTAAATTATTAAATTGTATTGACAATATTACTTAATTAAATAAATCGTCTGGAAAGCGGATAATCATGAATAAAATTAACCTGAAGCAGAAATTTTCATTGTTTGATGAATATTGGACCCCCAAAATTATTGGGGAGTTAAATGGGCAATATGTTAAACTGGCTAAAGTCAAGGGTGAAATGGTGTGGCACAAACACGATAAGGAAGATGAACTTTTCCTGATCATAAAAGGATCACTCACTATAAAACTGAGAGAGAAAGATGTTGAGTTGAATGAAGGCGATGTTTTTATAGTTCCCAAAGGCGTTGAGCACTTGCCAGTTGCAAAGGATGAAGTTCATCTCCTGCTATTCGAGCCCAAATCCACTGCCCATACCGGGAATGTTAAATCGCATTTAACCAAAGATAAAATTGAATGGATATAGTTGATATTTCATTGTTGAAGGATATTAGCTATCTTTTGGAAATAACCGATTTCGATGCAAGAAAATATCGAGCTTATTCAGGGTGATATTACTGAAATAGAAGTTTATGCCATAGTAAATGCAGCCAATAGCTCATTACTGGGAGGGGGAGGTGTGGATGGTGCCATACATAGAAAAGGTGGGAGGGCCATCCTGAATGAATGTAAGAAAATAAGGGAAGCACAAGGTGGATGCCCAACCGGTGAAGCAGTGATCACCACAGGCGGCGATCTGCCTGCAAAGTTTGTTATCCACACGGTTGGGCCAGTATGGAATGGTGGCACTTCTAATGAAAAACAATTGCTTAACAACGCCTATTTTAACTCTCTAATGATCGCTGGGAAAAGAAAGTTTAACTCCATTGCTTTTCCAAATATCAGTACGGGTATCTATGGTTATCCAAAACGGGATGCTGCGATCGTGGCGGTGGAATCAGTAAAAGATTTCATGACTAAAAATACCTATCCTAAAAAAGTTGTTTTTATTTGCTTCGATAATGAGAATTTCCTGATTTACCAAGACCTCCTAAATTTATAATTATGCATCTAAAATACTTGTTAATCTTGATTGTTGCCACTTTGTATTCCTGTAGAGATGAATCTGCTACAGAAGAAACTTCCGGAATTATACCAGAACCAACAGGGCCTTACATTAAAGTGCTAGGAGTAGCACAGGATGCCGGTTACCCGCAAGCTGATTGTCGTAAAGCCTGCTGTGCCAAAGTATGGTCGGGGGAGATGGAAAAAGTGCTGGTTGTTTCCCTGGCCCTGATCGATCCCGAAAACAACGATGCCTGGTTATTTGAAGCCACTCCTGATTTCAGGGAACAGATACATGAACTTGAAGATTACAATCTCAAAGG